>JAHKLV010000035.1 GCA_020854925.1 Candidatus Methanofastidiosia archaeon
AGTTCAACGGTACCATCAACCTCTTCACGAGCGGCATGAACAAGGGAAAGTCAAATGCGCTCAACCTCGGCATCGAGAACGCGCACGGCGACATCATCTTCACCATCGACTCGGACGCGGTCCTAGACAAATTTGCCATCCGCAACATGATTGTCTATCTTCTCGACCATCCCAACATAGGGGCGGCGTGCGGCGTCATCGAGATCAACGAGCACCTCATCGACAAGCGTGACGAGGACGGACGCATCGTTACAGACGCTGAAGGCCATCCGGTGGAGGAAAAGCTTTCCCTCTTCGAGAGCCTCCTTGCCAAGAGCCAGTTCCTCGAGTACCTCAACGCCTTCCGCCTTGGGAGACATTACCAGTCGCTTATCAATTCGGAGTACATGCTCTCCGGCGCCTTTAGCGCGTTCAAGCGGGCGGTCATCAAGAATCTCCATTACTCCGAGCTCACGGTGGCAGAGGACTTCGACATATCCCTCGACCTCCACCAACAGGGCGTGGATGTGGGATTCGCGCCTGACGCCAAGGTCTGGGTGGAGCCCGTCATCGACACGGGGTCGCTCTATGCACAGCGTCTCCGCTGGCGCCGCGGCCAGCTCGAGGTCATGGGCGTGCACAAGAACATGGTGGGTTCTAACAAGTTCGGAACGCTCGGCCGCATCGGCCTTCCGTCCATGCTCATGCTGGACCACACCCTGGCGTTCCCGAGGATCGTATGGACGTTTATTATCCTCATGTTCCCGCTTTTCGGGTACAGCTCACGGATTGTGGCCCTCTACTTCGTGATGCTCTTCGTGTTCCATGTGGTCTTTGACATCATGCAGACGCTTGCAGCCTACACCATATCGGACAAGGAGACAAAGAAGGGGATAGAAAACGCCTTCCAGTACGTGCTTATCCTGCCGTTTTTCCGGCTGCTTGTCTTCTACTTCAGGATGTCAGGCTACCTCGTGGTCTTCAAGGAACCGCAGAAGTGGAAGGTCTCCACGCCCTTTTCGGGCCTGCGTGAGCAGATGGCGACGGTACAGCACCGCATCGACGGCGGAGCAAGCAACATCATGGGATTCCTCTATTCGGTGTTCTACCTCTTCCGCGTGTAGGGGGGAAGTTCTCCTTTTCATTTATTCCTCGAGTATGGTGCTGGGCAGATTGAGGGGAGCGTTCTTAGACCACTGGTCAGTATACCCTCATTCTCGTGGGGCTACGTGCCAAGATTGTTTGCTTGTCTATGCGGTCTGAAAGAAGCTTCATACAAAAAAAATGAGGTGAGAACCAAGGCGGAAGGCACACCTTTTCCCCCGTAAACCCACATCCCCTCTGCCCTTACCCGTAGTGCTCCCGGTACGCCATGAATTGCTGGTAGAGCTCGTCGTCCACGATGCGTGTCCCGTTTATGTCATGCTCGTGCAGGTAGTGAAAAATGTCCGAAACCTTGAGGATGGCCGTCACGTCCAGCCCCGCGTCCTTGAGCACTTCGGAAGGCAGCATGCCTGCGGCGTCTCTTTCTTCACGGTCAACGGCGACGAGGATGCCGCCGCAGGACAGGTCCTCAGCGAGGGTACGAATCTTTTTCCATGACTCTATCTTCGTCCCACCTGTGGTGATGACATCGTCTACCATGATGATGCGGTCGCCATCGCGCAGGTCGCCGACAAGCACCTTGTCACGGGCGTCCCCGTATCCCTTTTCTTCCTTGCGGTCGTAGCCCCAGCGGCAGGCGCGGTCGTAATTCGTCCAAAGGGCAAAGGCGATGGAGCAGGCTAGCGGGATGCCCTTGTATGCCGGCCCAAACACAAAGGTGAAGTCGTCACGCGCATGCTCCACGAGCTTGGAGCAGTAGCAGCGCGTCACGGTGGAGAGGTACATGCCGTTTGAGACCGCCTGGCCCATATTGAAGAAGTAGGGTGACACGCGGCCGCTTTTGAGCGTGAACTGCCCGAAGGCGAGCGCCCGGGATTCCACAAGCACGTTAACGAGGTCCTTCTGGTAACCGTGAAGGGGATGCATGCTTATCCTTGTATCGCTACATTTTATAAAGGTGTTTCCTGTTCCCCCCGACCCAAAGGATTATTATGTGTGGCATCCATGGAAGAATGAATGACAAAGAAACGATCAAAGCTCTCATCAAAGGTGGGCCTCGACCCGCGGGAGTCGCTCGTGCTCCCCGAGGAGGGCCAGCGCATCGGAAAGGTGGAAAAGCTCCTCGGGGGTGAACGCCTCGAGATTAGTTTTTCAGACGGCAGCCGGACCGTGGTGCGCATACCTGGCAAGTTTCGGGACGAGCTTCTCTTCCGAACGGGAAGCTACGTGCTCTTGCGCCAGATTCTTCAAGACAGCGACGAGCATCTTGGCATCGTCTACCGGTATTGCAGGGATGAGATAGACCTTCTGCGTGAAACGACGGTATTTGAAGAGTGGTAAGGATGGGCACGGAAGACGCATTCTACAACAGGGAGTTCAAGAAGGGGCTCAAGTCCGAGCGCTCAAAGGGCGGGGACGAGCTCTTTAAGGTGCGTGACGGCGTCTTTGACCGGGCGACGCTCATGACGCTGTACGACCTTATCAAGGCAGAGCGCCTCGGGACGGTGGAGGGCATCGTCTCCACGGGCAAGGAGGCAAACATCTTCTGGGGATACACCCCCGACAAGAAGGAAGTTGCCGTCAAGATCTACCGCGTGGCCGCTACGACCTTTCGCAACATGTGGCAGTACCTGGTACAGGACCCCCGCTTCAAGCGTCTGAACAGGCAGCACAGACAGATTATCTACAACTGGACCAAGCGGGAATACAAGAATCTCATGCGTGTCGAGGACGTGGTGCCCGTTCCGAAGCCGTATTTTGTGAGGAACAACGTCATTGTCATGGATTTTCTTGGCAAGGATGGCGTGGCGTTTCCCCAGCTGAGGGAGGTGGGCCCCCCCAATCCCGAGCGGGACTTCGAGACCCTGGTGCGCCACATGCGCAGCATGTACCGTCAGGGCATCGTCCACGCCGACCTGAGCGAGTATAACATCCTCGTTGGCGAGGAAAAGCTCTACCTTATCGATTTTTCGCAGGGCACGGTGCTGGAAAATCCCATGGCGGAGGAATATCTTGCCCGCGACGTCGAAAACATTATAAGGTTCTTTCGCAAGTTCATCAAAACGCCGGAGCCGGATGCGGTCCTGGCGCGCATAAGGGGTACCACGAATGAATGAAGAGTATGTAAAGGTGCCGCACGAGCGGCTCGCCGTCATTATCGGCACGGATGGTGAGACCAAGGCACTTATTGAGGAGA
>JAHKLV010000012.1 GCA_020854925.1 Candidatus Methanofastidiosia archaeon
AAACGAATCACCACCACCGCACCCCTCCGTTCGTACCCCTGCTCGTGGAGCTGCCGGGTCCCGCGGTCGTTTTTGGCGGCGGCAGCGTGGGCATGCGCCAGGCAGCCGGGCTTGCCTCGGCGCATGTCGATGTCGTCGTGGTCGATGCCACAACCCGTGCCGTCCCTGCCGGCGTCCGCTTACTTTGCATGCATGTCACTGACGCATCATTCAAGGAATGCATCCCTGAAGATGCCTCGCTGGTGGTATGTGCCCTTGACGATACGCACCTCAATACCTGCATCACCACGTACTGCCGTATGCAGGGTATTCTTGTCACCAACGCGTCAGAGGGAGAACAGGGTACGGCACTTTTCCCCAACGTGACAAGGCGGGGCCCCTATGTCGCGGCCGTCTCATCCTCCGGAACGTCGCCTCTCGCCTCGTACGCCATGAGGCGGCTTCTCGAGGCACGTGCCTCGTGGCTTCTCCCCTTCGGGGAGCTTGTTTCCCGGCTCTCCGCGCAGGGTCCCCTCTCCAAGGAGCGCATAGCCCTATTCATGGACGACGAGTCGCTCCTTGTCATCCTTGCCACCGGTGACGTTGATGCTGCAGTCGACTACGTGGAGGGTGGGCATGGCGATTGCTAATGTCTATGCCACTTATCGGGAGTGCACCCCCTCTACAAGCCCCCTCTTCTCGCTGACGGGCGAGCAAAAGCGAGCCGTCATCGCTTATCTCATGGATTCTGTCGCACGCGGGTGCGTATGGTTGCAGACATGCAATCGGGTGGAGCTTTACCTCTCCGTTTCAGAAGATACGGAGCCTGAAGCGGTCCTTTCGGCTTTTTCACGAGTGAGTGCCCTTACCTGCTCATGCGTATCGGTACGCTGGGGTGATGAGGCGGAATCTCATCTTTTTGATGTCGCTACCACCCTTGATTCCATGGTCGTGGGAGAGCACCAAATCCTTGGACAGGTCAGAGATGCCATGCGTGAGGCATCCGTGCGTGGCACGCTTTCAGGGGACCTTGGGCTCCTGTTCTCCTCTGCCATCCGCGCCGGCAGGCGTGCACGGGCGGAGACGGCAATCTGCAAGGGCAACGTTTCCATGGCATCTGTTGCCGTTTCCATGGCTGAGGCGTATGTAGGCACGCTGTCCGGTGCCCGTTGTTTCGTTCTCGGTGCGGGAAAGATATCCCGCATGATTGCCACCATCCTTGCCAACAAGGGGGCAGGCTTGGTCTGTGTCACCAACAGGACCGATTCCCGTGCCGCCGACCTCGCGGCCGCGACGGGTGCCGTGGCGGTGCCCTATGCCTCATACCTTTCCCATCTCGCTGCGTGCGATGTCCTTTTCTGCGCTTCATCAGCACCCCATTCCCTTATCCACGGGCCCGACATTCTCCCCGCGATCGCAGCACGCCAGATACCGCTTGTCATCATCGATATCGCCATTCCCCCCGACGTTGATGCCGAGGTGAGGAATGCAGGGGAGGTCCGCTACCTTGGCATGGATGACGTGCGTGCCCATACCCGCTACGTCGAGTCGTCGCGAATCGGCCAGATACCTGCGGTGCGCAGCATCATTGCACACGAGCGTGCAGCGTTGCGGCGCGCTGCCTGTACCGGTGGAAGCAAGGAGGCCGTCGCCGATATCTCGTCCTATGTCGAGGCCATCCGAAAAGACGAGCTTGCGCGACTCGTCTCGGGCCCGCTCACACAGGAAACGGTGGATGCCTTTTCCCGTTCCGTCGTCAAAAAGGCTTTTTACCATCTCTACCGTAATATTCATGACGGCTCGTGTCCCTCCGGGCTTGCGTGCGCGATAAGGGACATGTTCGTGATGCCATGCGCCGAAGAAAAGAGTGATGACCATGTTTCCCAAGACAAGACTACGACGGCTGCGACAGAATAGGGCGTTTCGGGACCTCGTCGCCGAGACCGACGTATCCCCCCGCGACCTCATCTATCCCGTATTTGTTTCTGAAGGCCACCGCCAGGAGCTGTGCTCGTTGCCGGGGCAGTACCGGGAGTCCCTTGCATCGCTTCCTGCCGTCGCGTCACGAGCCCTCGATGCGGGAGTCCCCGCCATCCTTCTCTTCGGCATACCGCGAACAAGGGATGAGTTCGCATCAGGCGCCTACGACGCCGACGGCATCGTGCAGCGTGCGGTGCGGGCGGTCAAGAAAGAGCATGAGGATCTCCTCGTTTTTACCGATGTCTGCATGTGTCAGTACCAGGCGAGCGGCCACTGCGGCGTGCTGCGCGAGGGCCGTATCCTCAATGACGCGTCCCTCCCTATCCTTTCCCGCATCGCGGTGAGCCATGCCTGCGCCGGCGCCGATGCCGTGGCACCGTCCGACATGATGGACGGGCGTGTAGGCGCCATACGGGAGGCTCTCGACGGCGCCGGCCATGCCATGACACCTATCATCAGTTATGCGGCGAAGTATGCTTCCTCGTTTTACGGTCCGTTTCGCGACATCTGCTCGTCCGCCCCCGTGACGGGTGACCGTTCCACCTACCAGATGGATGCCCGCAACGCCGTGGAAGCGCTTCGCGAGGTGGAACTCGATATTGCCGAAGGCGCAGACATCGTCATGGTCAAGCCGGCCTTGAGCTATCTTGACATCATCTGCCGTGTCAAGGCCAGGGTGGATGTTCCGGTCATGGCCTACAACGTATCCGGTGAGTATGCACTGATAAAGGCCGGTGCGGCCGCCGGGGTGCTCGATGAGGATGCCGCCGTCCGGGAGGTTCTTACCTCCATACGGCGTGCCGGCGCTGACCTTATTGCCACCTACTTCGCGCTCACCTATGCGGAGGGGCTGTGATGGGGGAAGAGGGGCTTGCGGAACGTGCCCTGCACATGCTTGCAGGCGGCGTGAACTCCCCCATCCGCTCGCGCATGCCCGCCGGATTCTTTGCCGCACGGGGGGAAGGGCCGTATCTCTATGATACGACGGGGAAGCGGTATCTCGATTACTGCCTTGGCTACGGCCCCCTCATCCTCGGCCATGCCCATCCCGCGGTGGCCGATGCCATCTGCTCCCAGGCCTTCCTGGGCACGCTTTTCGGATGTACCTCCGACAGGGAGGTGGCCTATGCCGAGGAGGTGTTGCGACACCTTCCCTCGCATCTTGGCATGGTACGCTGTGTCAACAGCGGCACGGAGGCCACCATGGCGGCCATACGCCTTGCCCGGGGTATCACGGGGCGTGAGGACATCGTTGCCTTTGACGGCAGCTACCACGGTGCCCATGACCAGCTCCTTGCACGGAGGGCGCCGGGGGAGGCCACGTCCCCTTCTTCACGGGGCGTCTGCCCAGCCACGGTCTCTACGACGCATCTTGCCACCTTCAACGATATCGAGAAAACGGCCGACCTTGTCCGCAGGACACGTGCGGCGGCCGTCATCGCCGAGCCGGTGATGGGCAACATGGGGTGCATCCTGCCGGAAGACGGCTTTCTCTCGGAGCTTCGTGCCGTGTGCACCGAGGAGGGGGCGCTACTCATCCTTGATGAGGTCATCACCGGATTCCGTCTCACTCCCGGGGGTGCCCAGGAGCATTTTGGCGTCGCTGCCGACATCGCCACCTACGGGAAGGTTGCGGGCGGCGGCCTGCCCATCGGCCTCGTGGCAGGTTCACGCGAAGTAATGGAACATCTTTCCCCAACGGGCCCGGTCTACAACGCGGGCACCTTCAACGGTAATCCGCTCTCCATGGCGGCGGGCTGTGCCGCCTTGGCGGAGCTCAGAACCCACGATGCCTTAGCGCGCATCGCTGCACACACAAAGGAGCTTGTGTCTGGCGTGTCAGATATCCTTCCCCCCGATGCGGTCGTCTGTTCCTGCCCCGGCATGTTCCAGGTGTACTTCGGCACGTCTGGTGTTCATAATGCCGAGGATGCCCGGGCTGCAGATGGGTCGCGATACCTTTCCTTCCAGCAGGCGCTCTTTTCCGAAGGCGTTTTTTTGCCGCCCTCGATGCATGAGAGCAACTTTCTGTCGGCCGTCCATGATGCGGTGGATATCGAACAGACCATTGCGGCTATGGAGCGTGCGCTCCTGTGAGGTGTGGGACCAGGAAAAGTACGCTGGCGCGCGCCCAGACCAAGGGGGCTGCCGATGCGGTCGACGCCGTCTGCGGCAGTGGCACCGAGATAGTGCCGATAGTGACCGCCGGAGACCGGTATCACGGCCGATTTGGTAGTGGTGAGGCTACCAAGCGCCTTTTTACCAAGGAAATTGACGCAGCGCTTCTGGACGGCACCATCGATTACGCCGTGCATTCCCTCAAGGACGTGTCGGTAGACTATCCCTTCTACCTCGTCACCCCGCCCCGCTCCTCCCCCTTTGACGCGTTTGTTTCCCCCTATGCGTCCATCGAGGAGCTGCCTCTCGGTGCGCGTGTCGGTACGGGAAGCCCGCGGCGCGCATCGGAGCTGTTGCGCCTGCGCCCCGACCTGCGCGTCGAGCCGGTGCGGGGCAATGTCGATACCCGCCTCTCGCTGCTTAGCTCCTTAGACGCGGTGATCCTCGCAGAGGCGGGGCTGCGCCGCCTTGGCCGTTGGGAATCCACGCCGCACACCTATGCCGTGCTTTCGCCTGATGCCATGATGCCCGCACCATGCCAGGGAACGCTGGCCTTGGCATGCCGGCAAGACGATGAGGAAACGAAGGCTCGTCTCAACAGGGTCCTTGATAGAGACACCTTCACCTGTTCCCTGGCTGAACGGGCCTTTTTCAGGGAAATTGGCGGCGGATGCCACCTTGCCGCCGGGGCGTACGCCACTGTTGAGCGGGATATACTCACCCTTCGTGCGGCCATCAACGCCCCCAACGGATCGCTCAGCCTGCGTTCGGAGACGCAGGGACCGGTAGACTGCTTTGAGGCGCTTGCCCGAGGCCTTGCCCAGCGCATGGCGTCCTGTGGAGGGACGTCGCTTACGGAGATGAACACATGACCGTCTATCTTGTCGGAGCCGGGCCCGGTGACCCGGACCTTATCACGGTGAAGGGAAGGGCCCTCATCGCCATCGCCGATGTCATTCTGTACGACCGACTGTCCTCTTCCGACCTCTTGGCACACGCCCCCGCGACATGCCTTTTAATCCCTGTAGGGAAAGAGCCCGGCCGTCATGAGAAGACGCAGGACGAGATAAACGACCTGCTGGTCGCCTACGGGCGCACGCACGCTGTCGTGGTGCGCCTCAAGGGGGGAGACCCTTTTGTATTTGGGCGCGGCGGCGAGGAGGCCGAGCGGCTCGCCGAGGCTGGCATTCCCTTTGAGGTCGTCCCGGGCATCACCTCTGCGATTGCGGCGCCCGCCTACGCCGGCATTCCCGTGACACATCGGGGGCACAACACGTCGGTCACGATACTCACCGGTCACCGATGGGATGCGTCGCGCATACGTGACACCTACGGTGCCCTTTCCGGCACGCTTGTCATCCTCATGGGCGCCTCATCATTTCCTGCGATATCGGCCGACCTTGTTGCCATGGGGTACGACCCCGAGACACCGGTGGCG
>JAHKLV010000219.1 GCA_020854925.1 Candidatus Methanofastidiosia archaeon
GCGATGGTGTCTCCCGAGCCAACCCAGGCATCATGACCGAGGCTGCCACCCGGAAGTTCACCGTCGATACCAAGACGATTAAGAAATGAATGCATACTACCTCCCCATACCCCTTTTGCAGGGGAGGCATAAAATAGTGTCTATTCCCCCATGGCAAGGAGTGCAAGATAGCGGTCTGAGAGAGAAACGATTTCCGCATCACTGAGCGACCGGTCATAGATTGCTACCTCGGCAACTGTACCAGAAAAAAAGCGATTGTTGGTTTCATGCTGCCCGATGTATACATCCGCGTCCGAAGCCCGAATGTCCCCCTTTTGGGTACGTGACGCCTCGAGCACGCCGTTAACGTAGATGCTCATGCGCTCGCTTTCGGCGCTGTATGTCGCCACCACGTGGTACCATGCCCCCGCCTGGGGTGTGGTGGTGGAAAAGAGGAATTTCCTCCCCGATGTCGTCTCAAGGGCAAACTCAAAGTATTGATTTATGGTGCTGCTCGTATAGCCGCTGTGCTGGAGCTGGTACTGGTGTTCGGATTTATTGATGATGTTCGCCCATGCCGCCCCCGTCGACGGGTCGATGTCCCATCGCACCCAGGTCTCAAGGGTCAGCTCACGGGTCGGATTGAAGGCCGCCTGATTCGGTATGACTACCGAGTCGCCCCGCCCGTTAAACGTACGCGACCACGCCGGACCGTCCGTTGCGGGCTGGGTGCCGCGGAAAAGCGACGAGTTGGCTTCATCAAAGATGTTATCACCAATGACCGAAAGCACCGGCGCATAGGCGTTGGCAGTCCAAGGGGAGTCCGTGCCTGTTCCGGCGCGGATGATGATGGACTCTATGACGGTGGTACCCGCTGGCAGCCCCCGCGTGTCGATGGAAAGCGATACGGGCACCTGGGACCCCACGGAGAGAGGCACGCCCTCTTCCAGGTCACCGAACGATACTGCCCCGGAGTAGTCGCCCACTGATTCGATTGACACCGTTACCGCCTGGGTGCCGTTGTTCGTCAAGGTGAAGACATCGCGTATCATGGTAATGGCATTCGTGTTGACGCCTTCCATGACGGCGTCAAGGACGAGTTCGTACGTCCCGTCCCCATCGCTGTCATGTACATAGGCTCCATTGGGGCCCGGATACGGGGCAATGCCCAGGAGTGCCGAGGCGTCGCCGGCGAGGGAGATGTCGGCAGCCCTTTCCGCAGTCATGCTCGTAAACGCCCCGGTGGCCACATACAGCACGGGGATGAGCAGGAGCACGAGGAGCACAGAGAGTAGTTTTTTCATGGGAACCCACCTAGAGTGCTGCGTTGGCGATGAGGTGTACCTTGCGCAGGATGTTGTCACCCCGTGACAGCCCCGCAGAATAAATGGTAAAGGAAAATACGTAGCTTTCTCCCACGTGGAGGAGCACGCCCTCTTCCACGTCGCCAAAGTCAACAGCATCGGGATTATCTCCCTCCTTTTCCAGGCGCAGCATCACGGCCCGTGTCCCGTTGTTCGTGATGACACAGATGTCACGAATCACCGTCACAGCATCGATGTTGACGCCTCCTGCTGCGAACTCCGAAAAGTCGAGGTAGAGCGCACCGTGCTCGTCCTCTTTGACATAGGCGCCGTTCGGCCCCTCGTGAGGTACCATGGAAAGGAGGGCGGAGGCGTCTCCCGCAATGTCAATCTCGGCGCTCCGTTCTGCCGAGACGGAGGTAAAGGCGCCTGATGCCACGAGCACCGCGAGGGCGCACACGACGCCTGCAAGGGGGAGCAGCTTCTTTATCAGGGTATCACGTCCTTAGGTATGTATCGACTTTAGGTATGTACATTCTTTCTATATAAACCCTTCTTGATACGCCCTTGCAGGCGCCTTTCTCGTTATATGGGTTGCACGATGCATCCAGATAGAGACGTTCGTACTCCTCGCGGTGCTCGTGGCGAGGTGCCCTTCCTACCGGTGAGATCCCCTACTTCCATTAAAAGCAACCGAACGTAAGGTATGGAACACAGTTCCTTTTTTGGATTCTTGTGTGTGCGTCCACAAAAAGCCGGGCGTCCATTTTCATGAACCCGTTCCTGCAGAGGAAGGAGGCTCAAGGGTCGCGTACCTTCTATCGCTCCTGAGTTACGTACGCTTCATGAACGTGAAACGTGCCGCTAAGAATGGCCGAAAGACACACGTGGCTCCACGTAGAAAAGAATTCTATTCGTTGTGATTCCTTCTGGCATAGAAGGTGATGTATTCCATGAGAACATCGTCTTTACCGAGTCCCGTCGTGTCTATGATGAGGGAGATGGTGCTGCTCTGGCCAGGATACAGGCGCAGGGGAAACGTGTAGGTGTGGTTCGTAACACTGTCGTAGAGGTCCATGTCACCGTACGTCCCCGCGTCGGCAAAATCAACACGTGAGCCGAGGGGATTGTTCTTATATACCGTGACATACACGAGTTGCGTCCCGTTGTTCGTTATCGTGAAGACATCGGATATCACGGTGCGTGCATTGACGTTCAGCCCGTTGTTCAGTCCTGCGCCGATGTCGAGGTAGAGCGCCCCGGACCCCTCGTATCCCGCATAGGCGCCGTTGGGCCCCGATGCCGGTGCAAGGGCGAGAAGGGCAGACGCGTCACCTGCAACATCTATCACTGCCATTCGCTCCGCTTCCACCGATGTGAAAGCACCCGAATAAATGATGATGATTGCCGCAACGAGTATGGCCAGGAAAGGTATGAGTTTCTTTATCATCGTTCTCGCCAAGGGGTGTCTCGGTAATGAGCTACACCCCATCTTGCTTGCCGAAGAATAAATACTAGACGTAACACAGGAAAGGAACAGTGTTCTTTTTTTCGAGAGGGGAATCATGAATATTATAGCAATCGGTGCCTATGCGTCTCCTCATGCACACCGTAATCAGTCACTGGTCGAAAAGGCATGCAGACGTGCTGGCCCCGATTGCGTGGAGCGACTCGTCGTCTACCCCGTGCTTGTGGGGGAATGCAGCTATGGGTGATTCCTTCTGGGCGGGCATCTTGGTGCATGAAATGTCAAGCGTCATGCTTATATATGGGCGCCGCCGCCATTTCCATCATGGCATACCTGCGAGCGTTTTTCCCTGAGGATTATCCCGGTGTCGTTGCCTTGAAAAACGCCCTGTATCCCGACCGTCCGGTCACTGTCGAAGAATTACGGGAGGAAGATAGCGTGAAAACGGGCGAAGAGGCGGATTTCTCCCGATGGGTGGCCTATGAGAAGGGAACGCTTGTGGGAGCATGCACCAAGGAACACAACCTGTGGGACTTCCACCCTTCCCTCTATGAAGTGTCTATTGAGGTGCTTCCCTCGCACCAAGGCTCAGGATTGGGGTCGTGCCTCTACCGCCACGTCTTGGGGCAGCTTCCCCCACGAGATCCCCTCGTGGTCACCACCTGGGTTCGTGCATCATGTGGGCGGAGCGTCCGCTTCGTGCTGGACAGGGGGTTTTCTGAACATCTGCGGGAGGCGGTGTCGTGCGTTGACCTTGCTACGTGGGATCCAGCCCCCTTCCTAGAAGCAGAGGGCCGTCTTGCTGAGACCGGTATCACCATCCGATCCCTTTCCGAGCTGGCCTTGGATCCGCGTCGCGACGAGAAGCTGTACGAACTTGAGCGCGAAACGTGCCTAGACATACCTGGATGCAGCTCCATTCCCTCGTTTGAAGCATGGAAACAGGAGACACTGCAGGCATCGTGGCTCATGCCTGACGGCTACTTCGTGGCCGTTCATGGGGATGAGTATGTCGGTTCGAGCTATCTTGCGGAAGATCCCGTCCGGCCGTTCATGGAGATCGTCTTCACCGCCGTGCGGCGGCATTGGCGCAATCGTGGCATCGCCACGGTGCTTAAAGCAAGGGGTATGGCATACGCCCAGCGCAGGGGCTGTCCCTCACTCGAAACCTACAACGAGGTGGGAAACGAGTCCATACTGCGTATCAACAGGGCCCTAGGGTTTTCCCGCAAGGCCGACTGGGTGCTTTATCAGAAAGAAATAACAGGAAAGTGCACACCTTTCGATAGCGCAATTCAATAATTCAATAAATATATATGGTTGGCGATGCAAGGAATAGCATGCATGTCCGTTCTCTTACGCTGTGGTGTCTTGTCGCGATCGTCTGTCTGAGCGCCCTTGGCCCCGCGCAGCCCTCGGCCGCTGCCACCGAGTATTATCTCTCGTACCGGGGAGACCTCGGCGCCGATTTTTATGGCCGTACCCAGGTTCTTGACGATAGGTATCTCTACGCCTTCATCGAAGTGGTCCCAGCCCCCATCGGAGAGTTGGGGGAATACCACCTCACCTCGTACGACCTTACCACCTTGCGTGAAGTGGGGCGTGAACCGTACTATACCCTCAGTGAGACGTTCATCCTTGACAACGGCGCGGTGTATGCCACCCTTCATGGAGGAAACTACTACGCCTTTTACAAAAACATCAAGGACCGGTACCGGCGGGACATGATCCTTAAGTCGGCCGAGGGGCACGACAACTACTATCTTACGTACACGCTCAAGGCTGGTTCATACAAGCAGGTCTACGTGTA
>JAHKLV010000100.1 GCA_020854925.1 Candidatus Methanofastidiosia archaeon
CGACCCGTCGTCTGTTTCAAGTGTCTTTTCCAGGAGGTCGCCGCCCTTGGCCGCAGAGGCGGACACGACCCTTCCTTCCTTGAAGGTGAGCGTGATGTCCTCTATCTCCCTCCCGTCGTGGATGCCGGGGTAGGTGAACCGGATGGTGCCTTGCGCCGAGTCCTCCACCGGCCCGGTGAAGACCTCGCCGTCGGGCATGTTGTTGTCCCCGTTGCAGTTTATCCACGTCCTGCCTGCGCACGACATCGAGAGGTCGGTGTCCTTTCCCACGAATCGGAACTCGCTGCGCTTCGAGAGCCACCGGCAGAGGCGCTCCTGGTCGGCCGAGATGCGCTTCCATTCTGCCACGGGATCCTCCTTGTCGAGGTGGCAGGCGCGGTAGACAAACGCCTCGTACTCCTCGAGCGACATCCCCGCCTCCTGGGCATACGCCTGCGTGGCGTAGGGGCCGATGACCCAGCGGAGGTCCTTGGTTGCCTGGCGCTCCATGAATCGTTCCATAATGCCCCCCCGGGCCTTTCGGCGCATGGCCATGCGCGCTGGTTCGAGGGAGGTATGCTGCTTGAGGTTCGTTTCGGACAGGATGTCGATGGACACGTTGGCGCGCTCGACAAGTTCCTTCTCAAGCGGGGTAACGTATTGAAGCTGCGCATCGGAGGCGGTGGCATAAAAGACGTATGATGCCTCGTGAAACGTAGGGATAAGCTGGGGGTGCGCCCCGGACGTGAGGACCTCCCGGTATATTTCCAAGAGGAGGGGACGGGCGATTGCTTCGCCCGAGATGAGGACGTAGTCGCCTTCCGTGACGCCGGTGCAGTAGTGCACGAGAAGACGCGCCATACGGACGTGGTAGGGGTCTGCCATGGATATCTTACTCCTTAAAGACCCCGTTCTCATAAAAGAGCTCGCCGTCGGCGTAGACCTTCCCGCCGTCGCGCATGTCCTTGAGGATGTCAAGATGGATGGCCGACACGTTCTTTCCCCCTGACTCGGGTATGGAGCGCCCGATTGCCAGGTGCATGGTGCCGCCAATCTTCTCGTCAAAGAGCATGTGCTTGGTAAAGCGCGTTATGCCGTAGTTGGTCCCGATGGCAATCTCGCCTACCCTGCGGGCGCCCTCGATGGAGAGGATTTCCTTGAGGAGCGCTTCCCCCTTGGCAGCCGATGCTTCGACGACCTCGCCGTCCCTGAAGGTAAGGCGCACATCCTCTATCTCGTTCCCCAGGTAGATGAGGGGGTAGGTGAACCGGATGGTGCCATTGACCGAGTCCTCCACCGGCCCGGTGAAGACCTCGCCGTCGGGAAAGTTCTTTTTTCCGTCGCAGTTGACCCACGTCCTGCCTGCGCACGACATCGAGAGGTCGGTGTCCTTTCCCACGAATCGGAAATCGCTGCGCTTCGTGAGCCAGTCACACCAGTGTTGCTGCGAGCGGGACACCTCTTGCCAGCTGGCGATGGGGTCGGCGTCGTCCAGGAGCTCGGCACCGAAGACGAAGGCGCGGTAGTCGTCAAGCGACATCCCCGCCTCCTGGGCCATGGCGTTGGTGGGTATGACGGTGAGGGTCCAGTGGTACTCGCCCCGCGTCTCGCGCTCCATCATGATGTCGACGATGTCGCGAAGGGACGTTTGCTGGAGGGCGATGAGCCGCGGTTCAACGTTGCTCAGTACCTTCGTGTTCTCGTCGGCCACGAGTCGGATAAGATGGTCGGTGTGCGTGTAGAGCTCCCGAAGCAGGTAGCTCTTGTGCGCTATCTGGTCCTCTGTTCCGTACATGAACACGTAGTCCCGGGCGTTGCCGAAGGAGGCGAGAAGCGTAGGATAGGCCCCAAGCTTGAGCACTTCCTTGTAGACCTCGAGCGCGGCGTCCTGTGCCGCCACGTCGCACATGATTGCCACTTCATGCCCCGCTTCTATGGGCAGCGAGTAGCGCGTGAGAACAGTCGCAAGCTTTTGATAATACATATCTGACAAAAAATCACCATTTCACCCTTGCGGGGTAAATATTTAAAGATTTCTTGTCTGTCTGGCACCCCGACACCCTAACGCTCGAATACGTAGGCCGTGGCGCTGTATTTTTCCCGCACCAGCACGTCTGCACGTTTCAGGACGACGGCGGGGATGTCGGAGGGGGTAAGCGGGCCAAACGCAGCCTCTATGCCGCGTATGAGGGCGGCGGACAGCGTATCGGGCGTCGCGTGCACACCCTGTTCTTCCAAGGTTGTCACGCGTTTTTGCACCGAGGGAACGCCCTTGCCGTCCAGCTTTGTGCGGGAGACGGTGAGGAGGCTGGCAAGCAGGTCGGTGCGTGTCGCGTGCATGACGGTCCCGTGGATGAGGACGGCGTCTCCCCTCCTGGCCTGGGCCGAGCCGGAAATCTTGCGCATATTGCATACCATGTCGTTGAGCGGCTGGTACGACACGGCTGCGCCGAGCGTGGAAAGCGCCTCGGCAAGGGGCACGCACACCGCCGCAAAGGCCTCTGCCATGGTCCGTGTGGCATCGGAAGCTGAAAAGACGACGCTAAAGGTCATCTCGCCCTCGCTGTCGTGGAAGACGGCGCCGCCGCCGGTGCACCGGCGGGTGACATCTATCCCACGTGCGGCACAGGCGTCAATGTCCACCTCGCACGTGGCACACTGGAATCTCCCGATGGTGACGGCGGAGGGCACAAAGCGGAAGATGCGGGCAACGTCCCCGACTTCCCCTGCCGCACGCGCCTCGAGGAGCGCCTCGTCGAGTGCCATCGCCATGGTGGCGGGATCCTCCCGGTAAGGGAGCAGGTCTATACCTCCACCCCCGCTTGGGCGATGAGCTTGCGCACCCGCTCTTCCGTCACGGGCCCCGGATAGTTGTACAGCTCCCTGCCGGGAACTTCGTTATAGTACGGCCTGTTGCAGTGGGGGCATCCCTGCGTCATGAAGGTGCGCGGTCCCACGTGGCACAGGATGTCCGTCCCATACGAGACGATGCGCCCGTTGCGACACGCGATATCCCCGGCGGCAACGGTCCCGTCGACGAGGAGCTGGCGTGCAATCTGGAGCCGGCGGTACGCGCCGAGGTCGGGCGGGGTCGTCTGCGCCATAGCGGTGCCGCGGACGGGGGTGAAGGCAAAGAGTGAGGGGAGGACACCCATGTCAACAAGCTCTGCCATGGTGGCCACGGCCTCCTCTTCCGTCTCCCCCAATCCGACGATGAGGTGCGATATGACCTTGCGGCGCCCGAAGATCTCCACCGCTTTTCGCATCCGCGCCCAGTGGAGTTCCCAGTTGTAAAAGGACTTGTAGCGCTCAAAAAGTGACGGCGTGAAGCAGTCAAGGCTGATGCTGATATGGTCTACGTGGCGGGAAAGGCTGCGCATCTCCTCGAGGGTGAACGGCTGAGCGGAGACCGATACCGGCGCCCGTATCTGACGCACAATCTCCATGAGGTCGTCAAAGACCGCCGGGTAGTTGAGGCATTGTATGCAGACCCGCTTTTGACCTTGCAGGCAGTCGACGATGTCGCCAAACTCCCAGACGTTCCACGTGACGCGGGAAAGCGATCCCGTGTCTGCAGAGCGCGCCTGGGTACAAAAGGAGCAGGATGCCTGGCAGATGCCTCGTGTCATGAGGTAGATGGTCTCTGTAGGCGCTAGCATCCGCATCTTTCGTAGGCCGAGCTGCACTTCGCTGCCGCATGATAATCGTATGTCCATGGTTTACACCGCACAGCAGGTTTCGTACGTTGTGCAGGTACGTTCGCTTCGTGCTAATTCGTCCTTCATTATTGCAGATGGCCACGCTATTGTATCAAAGTAGTGCCAGAGCCGCTCCTTGGCGGGGGTCCTGTCTCGCATACAGCCCAATCCGAGATTTTTAAATCTTTCGCGGGCATCCTTTATAATCTTTTCAGTCGTTTTGGCGTTCATACGCCTGTCTGTGTATGGCTGTCCTCCCACGCGGCGCAGGGTGAGCAGGACGACGCGGTCGACATACGATGCCAATCGTTCGAGCGTTTCTTTCTCCCCCGACCCTTCGGGACCGTCGATGCCGATGCAGACATGGGGGCACACGGGGGTGCCCGCACCGAGGAGCCGTTCGAGCACGTCGAAGTAATCCGCCTGGCAGGCCGTTGACAGGCCGTAGACCTCCTGCACGGTGTGGTCGCTTGGGGGTATGTCAAGGGAAACGCACGCCACCCGGGAAAGGGCGGGTGGAACATCCGGGAGAAGGCCGGTGTGCACGTTGAGAAGAAATCCCGTCCTTGCCACGCGCCCCATCGCCACGTAGTCGTGGGGTACGGCGCCCGCAGCTGTGCATCCGCCGGAAAGGAGCGCCCCCGCCGCACCGCCGATTTTCGCCTGTTCACAGACAGCCTCAAGCATGCCGTTGCCACAGTCGGCCATGCCGTGAAGGGTGCGCCCGCCACAATGCAGGCAGGAAAGCCCGCACCACGACCCGGTGCATGAGAGCGACGGAAACGTGTGCCGGCCGGGGTAATAGAGCGACAGCATGCCGCTCACCAGACGGCGTCAAAGGAGAGGGCGCCCGCACAGGCGGGGCAGAAATGGCGGCTCTTGCCGTCGACGTCGTACAGGTCGGAGGAGAGGCTCATGACGCA
>JAHKLV010000041.1 GCA_020854925.1 Candidatus Methanofastidiosia archaeon
TGAGGACGACCCGAAGGGGGCGGCGATTTCGGCGGGGATCGAGACCACACTTTATGTGGTTGCCTGGGCTGGCGGGAAGGTGATACGATGCGCGAGCCGCTGTGCCGATGACGTGGTCAAAGTGGGCGACGACGTGGTCCGTGTTGGGGACCAAGCGGCCAAGACGACCGTGGATTCGGGGGCCGTTAACCCACGGTTGATGGAAAGACTTGATGCCTGGCGTGCTTACAAAGCCAGAGGCGGCCCTTTGGACATGCGGGGTTGGGTCCAGCGTACACAAGGCGCTCCATGGGGAACGGGGGCCAAGAGTGGTTATGGGCAATGGATTCGAGGGATTGAGAGCACCCATGGCAACTCCCTGTTTTCACAACGCCCGGCGTACCTGTATCGGCTCGAAGATCCCGACGGGAACCTGCTCAAGTGGGGAATCACTCAGGACATGAACGCCCGATACTCACAGTCATTCCTTTACAATAAGAAGATGCTGGAGGTGACCAGTGGCAGACGGTCGGTGATGTCAGCACTGGAGCGCAACCTAGTCAGAACGCAGCCGGGCCCTTTCAACCTGGAACCGTGGGCAGGAGCGGGCAAGTGATTCTAATAGGGTGCATCATGAGTGGTCCGGAGCTAGGAAAGTCCAGAATTGACTATATAATTTCGGCAATCATGAGGGCTGCGAGTGACTTGTTACGCGACTTTGAAGTCGGGGCGTGCCCGGCAGTCAACATTGTCTATTGCGTAGCTGGATCCCTGGGTGAACCAGATTGGGACCATGGGCGGGTGGTTCGGTTTTCAAGAAAGAAGCAGCTGATTCTTGTACATTCGGCCGTACCAAGAGAAGTGGTTCAGAGCGCAGATCCCCTGGAATACCTTATCATGGAACTGCACGGGGCCAATGCACTGGCCTTTGAGTACTTTCGCAAGCGTGGAATTGACTTCCCGTTGCGCGAGGCGGAGGCCCTTGTTCAAGCCATTAGACGAAGGGTGATATCAGGTGATGACATGGTGCAGTAATCTGCCTGTCACGACCGTGCTTGGCACAAGTGAATAGCTGGTACATCGTGCTCTTTGACAACATGTAATGACTCGGCCGTCCTGGCCCGGTCTTCGTGTACGGCAACGGGATCGACGAGGTCCTGGCGATGTTCACGCCGTACCACGCGGGCGATCCGGCGGACTGGGATGAGTTCCTGGACTTCTGCGGCGTGTGGCTGCTGGATTCCAGTGACCCCGGCTACGATGACGCGTTCGACGTGGTGGATGACAACGTCATCGACCTGAGGGACTTTGCGGTTTTTGCCGCGTCGTGGGACCTGCCGTCGAGCGAGGAATCGGACTGGTACTACCTGCACGATGCCCTGGGCTCGGTCGTGGGCGTCGTCGGCGCCCGGTTTGGCCGCGAGTCGGATCGGCAGTTTATCCTGTACGATGCGTATGGCCAGCCGGATACCCTCCCGGCCAACGGCAATCCCTACCTGTTCACCGGCCGCCGGTATGACTGGGTGGATGATGACCTGGTCCTTTACTACCTCCGCGCCCGGCACTACAGCCCCCTCACGGGGCGTTTCCTGCAAACCGATCCCATCGGCTACGCCGATTCGATGAATCTGTACGAGTACGTGCTGTCGAATCCCACGAACTACATCGACCCTTACGGATTGTTCGAGCGGCTTTCGGAGGAACGGTACCGCAAGGCGATGGCCGGGATGCTGTTGCGGCCGTGGAAATGGTTTGACGCGGACAGTCGGGGAGAGTTGAGCGAACTTCGGACCAAAGCGGAGCAGATGGACGAGGCCTACCGGGTTGTGCGGGAGGAACTCGACCGCCATGTTGACCGGTGGCAGGAGTGCATGCAATGCGTGAGGACGGGCGGGGAGATTGTGCTCGCGGTTGTGCAGGGCAGCGCCCAAGGCAGCGTGAACGTGGTCAACGGCTTGCAGGACAGTGTGATCGGGATTGTGAACCTGCCGATCATAGGGGGGAACTTGGTCGCCCGGCCGTTTACGGATGCGCGGGTGCCGTTGATCCCGTCGCCGGACTGGTCGTATGGGCTGGTGATGGAGGAGGACCTGACGCTGCACCAGATCAGCAAGGCGGTAGGGGCCGAGGCGGTGGAGTTTCTGGCTGGCGTTGGGGCGACGAAGGTCGTTATGATCGTCAAGAAGGGCTCGGACGCCGGGAAGGCCGCGACCGCCGCCAAGTGCGTGAAGGAGGTGGCCGAGGAAGTCGGCGAGCAGGTGGCCAAGCATGCCGACGAGATAGCCGATGCATCGAAGGCGGCCAGGGGAGGGACGTATGTGTTACGCGACCCAAAGACGGGCCAGGTAATGCGAACTGGTAGGACAGGCAATCTTGCGCGTCGAAGGGCAGAGCATTTTCGCGATCCTGCATTGAGGCGCTATTACTTTGAAGAGATACATCGAACCGATGTGTATACTCAGCAGCGAGGGTTGGAGCAACTCCTGCACGACGCTTACAATCCACCGCTGAATAAGATCCGACCTATCAGCCCGCGCAACCCTAATCGGCCAATGTACCTGGACGCTGCCAAGGAGTATTTGGAATGAACAAGTTGCCTTATTCTGAAGGTACAGTGTTTTTAGTGCCACTTGAAACAGGCGGCTATGCAAGAGGCATCGTGGCGAGGGCGACAAAGAAAGGTGGCGGTCTCCTAGGATATTTCTTTGGACCCCCTTTAGATTCACCGAGTGAAGTCCGTCTAGGCGATCTAGAGGCCTCGAATGCAATTCTCTGCGTACACTGTGGCGACCTAGGCCTAATCAATGGTGACTGGCCAGTTGTCGCGCAGCTTCCGAGATGGGATCGCGCACAATGGCCCGTGCCGTGTTTTGTCAGGCGGGATCCGCTCAGCAGGAAGGCATGGAAAGTGGTCTACTCGGATAACGACCCCAACGAAGTTGTGGCCGAATACCCCACGGATTATGATTCAGACTTACCACCCAACGCAGCATATGGATATGAGGCGGTTGAAACTGTATTAGCGCAACGGCTTTCGGAGAACCCGTATCGTTCAGGCGAACGCGCGTAAACCCTGATCGCCGATGGCCAGGGGCGGGTGACGCTCCTGACGATGTATCCGGCCATCGGCGGGACGGTCGTGGTGAGCATCCGGTACGATGAGTGGGGCGAGGCGGTGGCCAGGCTGTGCTCGACGTATGATGAGCAGGGAAATCTGGTCGATGTGGTGGATTTGCTGGCCACGGAGAGCACAGAGGTCCAGAGAGAGGAAACACTTCCGTCCTCTGAGCCCTCGGTGGCCTCTGTGGCTGGAATGTCTCTTGACGACGGCGGGATGATGGCGATGAGCACGCCGACCGCCCCGCCGGCGGCCACGGAGGTGTTCGTCTATGACCACTTGGGCAACCGGGTGACGTACACGGACAAGGAGGGGTACCCCACGACGTACGCGCACAACGGGCTCAACCAGTACACGCACGTGCATCGGGATTTGGTGTGGGATCTGGAGGAGGATTATTACCCTGAGCACGATGCCAACGGGAATCTGTCGCGGGATCGGTACGGGTACGTGTACGCTTATGACTACCGCAATCGGCTGACGCGGATCGCGGGGGAACTGGCGTTCGGCTATGACGCGCTCGGTCGGCGGGTCAAGAAGGCCGACGATGATGCCGGCGTCACGACGTACTTCTACCATGACCCATTCGGCCGGGTGATCGCCGAGTATGACAAGCCCGATGGCGGGCCGGCGGCGCTGGCCCGGGTCTTCGTGTATGGTAACGGGATCGACGAGGTCCTGGCGATGTTCACGCCGTACCA
>JAHKLV010000092.1 GCA_020854925.1 Candidatus Methanofastidiosia archaeon
TACTATACTACTCCTTTTCTTTGTTTCTAGAGGAGATTATTACGCCAGTTCAGATGCCCCGGTACTTGAGCCCCAGCGGCACCCGGGGGCCGGTCTTGTCCGCCACGGCGTCCGAGGCCGCCACCTGCTCCGCGCATGGATTGACCTGGTAGTGATTCTTAATCACAAGGACCTGGCCCGCATCCCTCAGTTCCCTGAGCGTCTCGTGGATCCACGAGCAGGGAATCGACCGCGATTTCACGTAGGCGTACATGAGGAGCACCGGGCACCCGTTGGGCGAGAAGTCCTCGTGTTCACTGATGTGGTGGAGCAGGCCCTTGACAAGCCGGGTGCGATCGTCCCCTTCCAGCAGTTGCATGAGTGAGCGCTGCATGAGACACGGTGGACAGCCGGATATTAACGCCCAATGCAAGGAAGGCGGTAACATGATGCCCACAAATCCCATATCCCCCAATAAGTTTCCTATCGTTCTCTTGGATAATCTTAGATGGGTGGCTCAGTTTTTTTTTCTAGAGGCGCGCCGCAATCTGTTAGGAAATGAAGATATCTGAAGCGTATCCAGCACTATTGTAATCTTATTGTTCGGTTAAAAATTATCTCTTCGGAAAACCTGAATTCTTATGAAGAAGGATGAAATATTTTTCTAAAGAAACTTGACTGATTTAGCCAATATTTCACGAGTTACTGAAAGGAGGTAATACGTTATAATTTATACTAGTTCTTCAGGAAAGCTTAAGAATTGACTTTTTAATTCATTTATATGAATAATATATTTAGAAAAAACTGGATGTTTGGGTTTTTGGGACTCTTTAGCTTGTTTGGATTAAGGTATTTTCAGACAGGAGAATGGCTTTATTTGATTTGGTTTAGCTGGATTCTCTGGTTTGCCTGGTTTATCCCCTTAAATTCCAAGTAATGCTCTGTACAATGATTGTAAAAATATTGTTTTTCTATTTTTACCGTAGGATATTGTACCATGTTTCAGGTATAAGGTGAGCATATCAGCGATATGCCACCTGCACAATCTCCAGGGCCCTTCCTACTTATATGCCTGCGGAAAACGTTGGTGCATCCGATGGCTAGAAAAGATTGGATTAATAAAACGGAGGATAGCATGCCGTATTCGCTTCGACGTAGTATGAGTGTGTACGAATACGTACCATCTTTCCCCTCTCATCCTGTTACTCTGTTTCGTCGTCCTTTTCTGCCAAGCGCGCTACCGTGCTCACACGGTCACCTTCTCGAAGCTTCATGATCCGCACGCCCTGGGTGTTGCGTCCCAGGGTCGAAACATCGTCAGAATGGAGCCTGATGATGTTGCCGTCTGAGCTGATGACCATGAGCTCATCCCCCTCTTCAATGGCTCGTACGGCCACGGCGGGCCCGTTGCGTCCTGCCGTCTTGATGTTGATAACGCCCCTGCCGCCACGGCGCTGCACCGGATAGTCGCTTGCAGGCGTCTTCTTGCCATACCCTTCCCGCGTGATGGTGAAGATGCATGAGCAGTCCCGCACGATGTCCATGCCGACCACCTCGTCCTTGCCGCCAAGGGTGATACCCTTGACGCCCCGTGCCGACCGCCCCATGGCGCGTACATCATGTTCGTGGAAGAGGACGGTGTAGCCCTTTTTCGTGCCGAGCACGATGCGGTCGTTGCCACTGGTCGCCCGCACCTTGATAAGCTCGTCGTCAGCATCAAGGCTCAGGGCGATGATACCGCCAGCGCGCGGCCGTGAGAATGCGGCAAGCGGGGTCTTTTTCACGTAGCCCTTTTTCGTGCTGAAGAGCAGGTACCCTTCTTCGCTGAAGTCCTGTACCGGGATGATGGCGGATACGAGTTCGCCTTGCTCGATGTTGAGCAGGTTGATTATCGCCTTGCCCTTGGACTGTCTCCCCGCTTGTGGCACCTCGTATGCCTTTTTCCAGTAGACCTTGCCCCTGTTGGTGAAAAAGAGAAGGTAGTGATGGGTGTTCGTGACAAAGAGGTGCTCGATGAAGTCCTCCTCCTTTGTCCCTGAACCGAGGATCCCCACGCCGCCGCGCTTCTGCATCCGGTACGTGTCAACGGGAAGGCTCTTGACATATCCTTCGTGTGAGAGGGTGACAACAACATCTTCCTGGGGTATGAGGTCCTCATCCTCAAAATCGGCACCCTCCTTCACGATGCGTGTCCTGCGTTCGTCGCCGTACTTTTCCTTAAGGTAGGCCAGTTCCTCCTTGATGATAGCGTAGACTCGAACATCCTTGGAAAGGATGTCCCGTAGGTCGGCTATTAGCGCATGGATTTCTGCAAGCTCGGTGCGGATTTTGTCCTGCTCTAGGCTCGTGAGCCGGGAAAGGCGCATGTCGAGGATGGCCTGGGCCTGCTCGGGACTTAGTGCAAATCGCTCAATGAGCTGCCCCTTTGCCACTTCCGTCGTCTCCGCAGCCTTGATGAGGGCAATCACCGCATCGATGTTGTCAAGCGCCACAATGAGCCCCTCAAGGATGTGCGCGCGCCTGAGGGCCTTGTCAAGCTCGTACTGCGTGCGGCGCCGTACAATCTCGTACCGGTGTTGCACATAGTAGGTGATGATCTTTCGCAGGGTGAGTACTTCTGGCCTGTTGTCAACAAGCGCCAGCATGTTCATGGAGAACGTGGTCTGCATGTTGGTGTGCGTATAGAGCTGATTGAGGATGACCTGGGGATTTGCCTCTTTCTTGAGCTCGATGACGATGCGCATGCCCTTGCGGTCCGATTCGTCCCGGAGGTCGCGTATGCCCAGGATGTGTTTGGACTTCACGAGCTCGGCGATCTGCTCGATAAGGGTCGTCTTGTTTACCTCATAGGGGATCTCGGTGACGATAATGCGCGCTCCGCCGGGCTTTTCCTCTACGGCCGCCTCGGCCCGCACCTTGATGCTTCCCCGCCCCGTATGGTACCCTAGGTATATCCCGCCGGCACCGTAGATGGTACCGCCCGTGGGAAAGTCGGGGCCGGTGATAATATGGTACAGCTCTCTGTCCTCGAGCTCGGGATTGTCTATGACGGCCGTTATCCCGTCGACCACCTCGCAGAGGTTGTGGGGTGGTATCTTTGTTGCCATACCGACCGCTATCCCGGATACGCCGTTGAGAAGCAGATTCGGGAGCTTTGAGGGCATGACCAGGGGTTCGGAAAGCGAGTTGTCATAGTTGGGCACAAAGGGTACGGTCTCCTTGTCTATGTCTTGGACAATCTCCTCTGCAAGACGCGACATCCGTGCTTCCGTGTACCTCATGGCTGCCGCCGAATCACCGTCAATAGACCCGAAGTTACCCTGTCCGTCGATGAGCGGATAGCGAAGCGAGAACGGCTGTGCCATGCGCACCATGGTGTCATACACCGCCGAATCGCCGTGCGGGTGATACTTACCCAGCACGTCACCCACCACGCGTGCGGACTTCTTGTGTGGTTTTCCGGCGGTGATGCCGGACTCGTACATGGAGTGGAGAATCCGTCGTTGGACCGGCTTGAGCCCATCCCTGACATCGGGAAGCGCCCTGCTGGCTATGACGCTCATGGCATAGTTGAGGTACGATTCCTTCATCTCGTCTTCGATGTTTACCGGTATGATATGTTGTTCTGCATCCATGTTCTCGCCCCTTCGCGAACGAAGCATAATATGAATTTTCTTTCGAATGATTGCTTTTAAACCTTACCATTGGTCTTTTTTGTGGTGCTCGCGGGAGGCGGTGAACCTCCTGGGAAAAAGCGCGTGAGCGTGTCCTGCCTGTGGGGGGAGACCACCTCCTCAAAGGAGGTGCCGAGCAGGGTGAGGACCGAGTCGGCAAGGGGGCGTATCTGCTTGTCGACATAGTGGCGGTAGTCGATACGCACGGCGCGCGAGGCGGGGAGGGGGCCCCGCTTGGTCATGACGTATTCCACGAGAGACGCATGGTCCTTGTCGCCAAAGGATGCCATGCGCGCCGCCTTCACGTGGGGCGGCGTCGTTTTCGTGTAATCATCTAGGCCTTTTCGCAGGCGTTTGCGGTAGACGAGGTCGGCATCACGCTCGCCCCTAAGGAGAGAGGCGACATAGCTCCTTGTGTAGCCCGCATAGTCCTCGCCCGCAAAGACCTTGCGGAGCAGTCCGTACTGGTAGGTCTTTGCAAGCGTGGTCCAGTCCCGGCGCACGTACTCAAGCCCGACGATTCTGAGTTCGCCCTCCACCATACCTGCGTAGCGTTTCTTGGCGCCACGCTCGTCGTGGCGCTGCTTGGGGAGGAGAAACTGGTCATACACCGTATCAAACGAGAGCTTGAGCACGTTTTTTCTCTTAAAGGTGTCGGCAACGAAGGTGTCGTAAAAGGCATTGACGTCCTGTTCTATCTCCTTGCCACGGGCCACCGCCTCCTCCCGAGAGGGGGCGTGGGATACTATAAAGAGCGAGTCGGTATCTCCATAAACGACGCGATATCCCCTGTCTGCAACGCGTGCAGACGTCTCCTTGAGGATGGACCTCCCAAAGGCAGTGATGGCGTTTGCCATGATGGCGTTGTGGAATCGGCATCCTGGGTTCCCCAGGACCCCAAAGAGGGAGTTCATGGTAATCTTTATGGCAAGCTGTACCACGGGGCGGTTGTCTTGTTTTGCCTGTTCCCGTTGTTCGAGCAAGCCGAGGATAATTTCAGGGAGGATCGAATCCCCCGTACCGAAGGTGGCGCCGTTGGGGGCGGTGATTCCGTTCTTGCCGAAGGTGAGGGGGTCGATATTGAAGGTGGCTATGATGGAAGGGTACAGGCTGCGAAAGTCGCACACGATGACGTTGTGGTACAGGCCGTAGAGCGGCTCTTCAACGTGGCCGCCGATGACTTCGGTGCGAGGGTCACCCTTGACGGACGGGCAGACGATGCCACGGCCGCGCGCCATGCGGAGATACAGCGAGTCTAGGGTGGCGATGGACGCCTTCACGCGGTCAAGCTGCATGCCGGTAAGGGCAGAAAGCGCCATCGAGACGTCGATGAGGCGTTCCTGTGCCACGAGGCGGTAGACGAGGTCCGCATCGGTGAGATTGTAGTGCGCGAGAAGCCCGGGGTCTCTTTTGTGCAGGTCTGCGATGGGCATGTCAAGGGCGACCTTCCCTTCGCCAAGCAGCTCCCGTGCAGCCGTATCGAGGCGGTAATCCTCAAATCGATAGAAGTAGTCTCGTAGGAGGTGCATGGCGTCAAGCACCTTCCTACCCTCGATGCGAGCGCGCGATGCCTTGATAAACGACGCCTCTGAGGCCAGTCTGACGGGAGAGCCGTCCCTCCCAAGGGCAAAAGGGGTACCTGTCTTTTTGTACCGTTGCAAGAGGTAGGTCATGTCGAAGTCTATGATGTTCCAACCGATGATGATATCCGGGTCAAAGGAGCGTATCCTCTCCACGAAGGTGGTAAGGAGCGCACGCTCCCCTTTACAGGTTGTGGCCCCCGCGCACGATGTGTCCCGCACGAGGACCTCTCGCAATCCCTCACCCACGAGCCCGATGGAGATGATGGGCTTTTCAAAGGTCCCAAAGTCTGTGTCGTCAGTTTCGATGTCTACGGAAAGGACCTTAAGCGGGATGTCGGAGGGCGGTGCCGCGGCCACTCGCGGATTGACAAAGACCAGGTCGACACCCGATCCCGGTCGCGGCGTACCCGTAATTTCCACGTACCCCCTGATATCGTGGTCGATAAGGAAGCGGGTCTCAAACGGGATGTCGGCCTCATGGCAGGGTATGCCCCCTGACTCGAAGGCAGCCCGTGCCTTTTTTACGTCCTGGGGCACGCGCACCGTGACCTTCGTTACCGGGCGGCCTTCAAAATCGTGCCATGTGGTCGGGGAAAACGTGGCGTCGTAGAGCCGGCATGCCTGCTCCCTCATGGCTGTGGGGATGAAAAAATACGGGCTGTAGGGAATAATCGCCTGAAAGCTTTCTCCTGACGTGAGCCGACCGTAGATGACGATGTGCGCCTCACCGTCTAACACCGATGCTGTTGCATGCACGATGCATCCCTTGTGCCGCGTCGCCATACGGGAAGGTAGGGTGTCCATCTATATAAAGATAAAGAGAACTTTTTTAATGCCCCTGCCCCATGGTCCTCCATGGGGGATACAGACGCCGCCTATGACGCATCGGCCCACACATACGATGCCCGGTATCGTGACATCCAGTATGCCAAATACGCCTTTGCGCTTTCGCTTGTGGGCGGAAGCATGGAGGGGGATATCCTTGATGTGGGATGCGGCACAGGCCTGTTTGGGCTGTACCTCGGAAGGGCAGTGTATGGTGTCGACAGTTCCCAAGGCATGCTGACACATGCGCGCGGGCGGCTGCGCGCCACCCATGCTGACGCGTGCGACCTCCCCTTTTCCGACAACTCTTTTGACTGGGTCGTGTCGTTTACCGTTCTCCAGAACATCACCGCGTACGACCAGGCCCTCAGTGAAATAGCCCGCGTGCTCCGTCCGGGCGGCCGATGCATCCTCACGTATCTCGACAAACCGCCCTTTGAGGCCATCGGCTGCGCCGTAGCGGTCCGGTTCCGTGTCTTGGAAACGGCGCATCACGGAGAAGACTGCTTCTTTTTTGCCACCACCCTACCTGATGGCGGAGAGGGGCCCTAGGCACGTGCCGTCCAGCAGGTAGGCGACAAGCGCACCGCGGTCAAGGCCGGGAAGGGAAAGAACGGGGCCCGGCATGTCGTCCACCGCCCTGTTCAGGGGTATGCCGGTGATGAGGCTGTTAAAGGCGGGCATGACGACGAGGTCGCGCCCGTCGGGGAGATGGCCCCGTATCCAGCATTTCTCCCTCGTGCGCTTGCCAAGCTCGTCTGTTATCTCCACCGCAGGATGTGCATGGGCCATGACAACGCGTCGGCAGGGAACGTCGGGGAGACGCATGTGCCCGTGAACAAGGAGCGTGTCGTTGAGAACGAGGTAGGGGTGTGCCGGCATGCCGGCAAGCGGTTCGATGCCTCCGTCATGATTGCCCTTGACGAGCGTCACCGGGACGCCTAGGGACAGGAAGGAGGGAACGGCCTTTGCCTCAAGGGCCGAGATGGAGGGTATGTTGTGCTTGACGTCACCGAGAATCACGAGTCGTGCGGCACCCGTGGCGCCAAGGAGGTACTCGACTTCGGCCTTAAGGATCTGCACCTGGGAGGGTAGGTTGATACCACGCCTGAGCAATTCGTATTCCATGCCGAGATGGATGTCGGCGACGACAAGGATGTCCTCCTCGCCAGGGATGACCAAGGCGGGGTAATCGGGCACCGGGTAGAGATCCATACGAATACCTCTGTGCAACAGCTCTTATGGATTTCCTTTATCCCCTGTTGAATACCTTTATAAAGAACCGTCTTCTTATATACTATGCCAAAAGGTGATGCGATGAAGGGATACCTGCTTTCACTCTTTGCGCTCTTGTCGATGGTCCTGCTCATCATCGCATCGGGAGCGTTTACCACCGTGCTCATGGAGCGGAACGTATCCCTTACGCTTGCCGACGACACGTATGGTATGATAGCGCTCGCCCCGGCCCTCAACGGCCAGTACTTTGTGGACCGTGACGGCGACGGCGCCTACGAGCTGTATGTTCCCGAGGCGCCCCGTGGAACGGTTGTCGAGCTTCCTGACGTGTTTTCCATCACCAACAACCTTAATCGGACCGTCAGGGTCTCTGTCACGGATGAGGGCATCTATGATGACGCTGTTTCTTTTACCGTACTGTCCCAGTCCCTCGAATCCCAGGATGTCACCATCCCCGTTGGAACGAGCGTCCTCGTGTCTGTCACCATCAACGTGCCGGAGTCGTCCGGTGACCTTTCGCTTCTCTCCGGGGTTTCCATTGTGGTGCGCGAGCTTGCACACGACGAGCTTATCACCCTTTCTCGAGGGGCTGAGATTTATGCCGTTGACCAATCAGAACCGGGCGACTACGACCCCGCCATACACACCATGCTTGAGAATGCGGAGTATGTGCGCCGTCTTGCCTTTGCCATCCTCGAGAGCGGTGGCACCATCCGTACATGGGGGGCGCTTCCGTACGTGGACATGGGGCTTCCACCAAATATCTGGAACAAGACCATTAATGGATTCACTATCAAATACAATGTGGCCCCCATCTACAACGCCGGGCAGGTGCCGACGGTCCAGGTATCTCCCAAGGATCACTATGTCTATGCCGTCACGGCAGATACGGGCACCCCCGTTACGCTGTACCTGAATCAGTCCATGTATCTGGGGGTCTATGACATGAAGTGGTACATGCGAATCGGTGGCGTCTTTAGGGAAATAATCATCACGGAGTACTAGCGACCATGAAGACAGCGGCAGCCGTGCAGAATATCGCCTACGTCATCCTGCTCCTTCTCTTCTTTCCCATTGTCATTGGGGGCGTCCTCCAGCAGCCCGTAGGCGTCTCCTTTGTGGAGACCGAGTCCATGCGGCCGCAGCTTGAGCCCGGGGACGGGTTTTTCATCATACCCACACAGCTGGTGGGCTCGTTTTCGGTGGGTGACGTCGTCACATTTCGTGCCGAGAACTTCCCGTATACCTTTGTCACCCATCGCATCGTGGGGGAGACGTCGCAGGGATTCATTACTCAGGGTGACAACAACACCTTCACCGACCAGAGTGGAACGTTCAACGAACCATACATCAAGCGTGAGCAGATAGTGGGGAAGGTCGTGACATCCGGCAGCGGCGAGGTCATTGCCATTCCCAACCTCGGTTCCGCCCTCCATGCGGTGGGCGATGTCTTTGGGTCCCTCTCAAAGTCATTTTACGATGCCATAGGCGTGAAGCCCAAGGACCAGAAGATAGCGCAGCTCCTCTTCGGGCTGGGGGTATTCGCCCTCGTGGCCATCGTTGGTGACGCCCTTTCCTCACTGCGCAAGACCAAGACGCTTCGCGCCCGGCCGGAACGCGCGAAGCGATCCCGTGGCACGTCACCGTATCTGTACTATATGGTGTTCTTTCTCTTCATTCTCTTTGCCTCGACCGTTTCGGTCCTTACCATGGAGCAGACAAACAGGGTGGACCTTGTAGCAACAGAGGGAAACACCAACATGCGGGCAGTGCATATCGGTGAGACCGTGGAACGGTACCTGGAGATAGGGAACAGCGGTCTCATACCGGTTCATGTCTACGTGCCGGAAACGGAGGGCATCGTCTTGCTCGAAGCGATGTCGTTTTCCCTTTCCGGTGGCGAGAAACGCCGTATAACGTACGTCATCACGGCACCGACGACTCCTGGGTACTATCAGCAGTATGTCACCATGGATGTTTATCTCGGCATACTCCCCTTTTCCACGACCACCACGCTTCGTGAAAGCGGGGGCAGATATTTACCCATACTCCTGCTCGACCTCGTGGCGATTGCCATCTCGCTTCCCGTGTTCGTGCTCCTGCAGCGGGAGTCTTCGCAGACGCAGCGTTCACGGTCACGCTCCCGATCCCGCTCTGTCAATAATGTTTTATAGACATATGTCAATACTAGATGAAACGTGATAGCATGGTATCATCAGACACGGGGAAAAAGGTCCTCGCCATCCTTTTGGTGTTGGCGCTTGCGGCATCGGCGGTGTGGGCATACCGCACCTACACGGAACCGGTCTACGAGCGCGAACAGGTGCTTACCTTCTCCTACACGTACGGAGGTTACCATACCTTCACGGCATACGTGTCTGAAGACAATCCCCTCTATCCCGTAGAGAGCGGGCTTTCCGGGATGGCGGGGTATTACTATGCCATTTCTCCCCGTGCCACGGTGGCTTTTGACTTTTCATTTACCTCGACACGCGATGATGCGTCCGTTTCCCTTACGGCAGAAACACTCCTTACTATCAGCGAGGTCAACGACAAGGGCGTCCCGTACTGGGCACGCTCGACCGTTGTCACAACAGCGGAGGCAACGGGCGCGGCCCCCCTCCTGCTTCACGACTCCGTGGTCCTTGACGCAGCATCGCTCGACCTTGAGATACAGGAGATACGGGAGGCGCTTGGTGTTTCCGCCGGACGGGTCGGTGGCCTTCTCACCACCACCGTGTTTGTTGAGGGCACCGTGGGTGGCATGCCCGTATCAGCAACGGAACGCTACGACATACCCCTTACCTTCAACGGCACCTACTATACCGTTGTGGTAGAGGAGCGTGACCCCATCACGCAGCGATTCTACGCACCCCAGACTGTTTCGAGAAAGAAAACGATTACAGACATCCCCTTACAGGCTGCGGCGGTCGCTCTCTCTGCCATCGCCCTTGTTTTAGTAGCCTTCTCGATGAGAAAACGCACGCCACAGGCTGCCGATCCAGAGAAGTACAAGGACTGGATAAGTATAGGGGTCTATCCATCCGGCACGTGGGACAAGGAGGTCTACATACCCGTTCTCAAGGACCTCGTCGACATCGCCATCGACAGCCACAAACGGGTCGTCTACGACTCGTCAAAGGACGTGTACTTTGTCATTGACGGCAAGGTGCTCTATTACCTGGTCATAGAACAGAAGGAAAAGGGCGGGAAGAAGAAGGGGCAACAGGCTGAGCAACCGAAGTCCTAATCCTTCCACACGGGGCGTATCATTCTTCCTTGATTGAGCTGAAGCTGATACACGTTGTCGTCTTGCCGACACCCTCGAAAGTCCGCAGCTTGTCGACGATGATGGAGCCGATGTCCTCTGCCGATGCTGCCCGCACCTTGAGGATGAGGTCCCACTCCCCCGAGATGATAAACACCTCTTCCACGCCGTTCATGAGGCTAATCTTTGAGGCAAGCTCGCGCTGGCTGACCTGAGGGTTCGATTCGAAGGAGATGAGGATAAACGCGGTGACCGGTTTTTTGAGTTTCGCGTAATCTGGACGTACGGTGAATTTTTTTATGATGCCGTTTGCAATCATCTTGTTGATTCTTTGATGAATCGTCACACGTGGAATTCCAAGCTCTTTTGATAGTTTCGAGGTCGGTTTTCTGCCGTCTTTTTTGAGCGCTTCGAGGATGCGCACATCCTTCTCGTCATAGAGTTTTGTGTCCATGATTCCATTTTGTCGTAATAGAATATATAAATTTTACTATTATATTACAGTATGACTTTTCTTATAACGATAATTATATATACCAACTTATTCGTTAGCAAATCTCATGTTGACCAACAAAGATTTGATGAAAGAAGTCACCGATTACGCCGAGCGGGTATCGTCACATGAGATGCAGGTTGCCATGAAGGTGCACACCCATGTGAGGCGCTATCTGGGAGACTTCCTTTTCAGAGAGGGATTTATCGAAATTCCGCCCGTTATCCTGTCGCCCATAACGGACCCGCTCAACCATCCTACGCTGGACCCGACCTTTACCTGCTACGGGCACAACTACCAGCTCACGAAGTCCATGATCTTTCACAAGCAGCTTGCGGTCCTGGGGTACGACAAAATATTCAGCTTCTCCCCTAACCTCCGGTTCGAGCCTCTTGAACGTGTGAAGAGCGGTCGCCACCTCTTTGAGTTTACCCAGCTCGACCTTGAGGTACGCAACGCCTCGCGGGACGATGTCATGGCACTCATGGAGCGGATGTACGCCGGCCTTATGGCCTACTGTGTGGAAACGCTTAAAGACGACCTTGCGTCCATAGGGCGTACCTTGACCGTTCCCGCCGCCCCCTTCCGCCGTGTCGGCTTCCTTGATGCAAAGGAGCAGTATGGCGAATCGTTTGAAAACGACCTTTCCCGTGATTCGACCGATCCCCTCTGGATTGTGGACATCCCGCTTCTGGACCGCGAGTTCTACGACCGTGAGGACCCCGAGCGGCCGAACATCCTCCTCGACATGGACCTCTTGTATCCCGAGGGATACGGAGAGGCCTCGTCGGGAGGAGAGCGCGAGTGGGAATATGCGCAGATTATGAAACGCATCGAGAAAAAGGAGCAGGACCCCTTGGACTTCTGTGTTCTTGTGGACCTTGCACAGGAAGGGAAAATCGTACCTTCTGCAGGATTTGGCATCGGCATTGAGCGCCTTGTCCGCTATATCTGCGGATTCGACCGTATCGAGATGGCCGCGCTCTTCCCGAAAGTCCCGGGCAAGCTTTGCATCTGAACAAAGGTCCGAATGGCGCAGGGAAACCTTTAAAAACTCTCCTTTGGTTTTAAGGATTGGAACAGTGGGGACGTAGTGTAGAGGCCTATCATCATGGGCTCCAGAGATCCATTGCCATAGAACTACGGGTTTACGGACGTGGCGGCTTTGACCGCCCCGGATGACGAATCTATGGAGCGCGCATTCGTGCGAAAATCGGAGAAACCCGTGGACTCGGGTTCGAATCCCGCCGTCCCCACCAGCTCCTTTTCCCCTTTTTTGTCTTAGTATTTCTTGATTACTCGGCGATATCCCACCGTCGTGCCAGATACTTACGCATTTCCTCCGCCACAAAGAGCAAGACGCCAAAAGGAAGGAGAAACGCCCATTCCCGTAAGGAAAGTGGCTGTGTCCCCAGCGCTGCCTGCAGTGGCGGAAGATACACGATGGAGAGTATGATGATGATCTCAAGCACGATGCCGACAAGAACTTTCCTGTTTGAGAACAACCCCTGTGAAAAGATGGACAGGCGCGGACTCCGCACCACAAACACATTTGCTATTTGGCATATGATTATGGATGTAAGACAGATTGTTGTCGCACGCTGGTAGAGCGCATCAGAAGCAGGCAGGTCGCCACCGGTCCATCCGCCCGATTGAAGCACCCAGAGAAAGGCAATGATGCCTGCCGCCGCTTCGAGAGGCCCCACAAATCCGTAGGAACGCAGCAGCGTCTTTGCCTTGAGGAGTCGTTCCGTACGGGGGCGTGGCGGCCGTTCCATGACGCCCGGTTCGGGTGGTTCGGCACCGATGGCGATGGCGGGCGCAAGATCGGTGCCCAGGTCCACTGCAAGGATCTGAAGGACCGTTAGGGGAAGCGGTATGCCTGCAAGCACGTACAGGATGAAGGGTACGATCTCGGGGATGTTAGAGGTAAGGATGTACGATATGAACTTTCTGATGTTGGCAAAGACCGCCCGACCCTCCTCGATGGCGTTCACGATGGATGCAAAGTTGTCATCCA
>JAHKLV010000093.1 GCA_020854925.1 Candidatus Methanofastidiosia archaeon
AACTATTCCTAAGGCCATCATATGGAAAACCATTTGAATATCATTCCCCCTTTGGATGCATGTCATCCATCGACGAGCAGGTTCAGCGAATACGCTCCATGGTGCTGCCTTCAGGCGTACTTCACGGGGACCCGTTCCAGGTTCTTATCAAGACCATTCTTTCCCACCGTACAAGGGACGAAACCACCGATACCGCGGCGTCCCGCCTCTTTGAGCGATTTCCTGGTCCACGGGAGCTCAAGAATGCGCCTCTGGAAGAGGTTGAGACGCTCGTACGTCCAACAGGATTCTATTCGGTGAAGGCGGCACGTATCATCGAGGTGGCACGCATCATCGACGAGGACCTTGGCGGTGTCGTCCCCCGTACGAAGGAGGGGCTCATGCGCCTGCCCGGGGTGGGGCCCAAAACGGCCAACTGCGTCCGTGTCTTTGCCTACGGCGACGATGCCATCCCCGTGGACACCCATGTTCACCGCATTGCCAACCGGCTCGGGTGGGTGCATACCACCTCTCCGGAAGCCACGGAATCCGCCCTTGAGGCTGTGCTTCCCCGGCACCTTTGGGTCCCCATAAACGAGCTGCTTGTGACGTTTGGCAAGCAAGTCTGCCGGCCTGTTCGCCCACGGTGCGAATCATGCCTTCTTGCCGATACGTGCCCGCACGGGTCGGCACATTCACACGTAAGGGAAGGGGGTATCGTCAAACGCCACTTCGAAAACCAATAGGCTTAAAAGGTTGCGTCACGAGTCATAGGTGGTGAACGCATGGGAGATTTGGAACTGACGCTGGCTCGCAAGACCGATAAGATCCTCATATACAACAAGAAGGGATCCATAGACGATACCACCTGCCTGTTTTGTGGGGAGACGTGCGACGGCGCGTCAAAACTAGCAATCGATTATGGTGCCGGCGTGCTTTTTGCCCGCATCTGCCAGAAGGACCGCAACAAGACCCTTGGCGAGTTCATCGCCGAGGCCGTGTATGCCGCATCAGAGGTGGAGCTCGACCCCGAGTCCAACATGCAAATAGATTTTGTCCTTCGCCAGTATGGCTCAAAGGAGTAAGGCGTCCTCAAGGACCCCGAATCGGGGTATGAGTGCCATCTGCACCGATTGGCAGCTGAACTCCGTTCGAGTGATCCATCCCTTGGAGAGCATGCCAATCGCCCCTTCTCGGTGCTTGATATCCTCTGTGCCGCTGAGCGTGGCAAAGATGTCCCCTATTTCTTTTCCTTTCTCGACTTCCTTGACAACGGATGGCGGGTAGGTGAATCCGCCGCTATGCCCGATGGTGAGGATGCCTTCCCTGTCAAGGATGGCGCAGTACTGCGTGTCGATGCGATGGACACCCTGCGGGTAGATGCCTGCCTCGATGCCTACCGCATAGTGGGGGCGATGGCGTGTCATGACCTCCCGTGCCCTGTTGCAGGCACCCGTGTAGATGTCATCCAAGGAGAGCGGCTGCGGGGGGACGCCCGAGGGCACGTCGTAGCCGGTGACATCAACGCGTCCTTCGAGTCCCGCGCGGTCGGCGTAGGCACCCATCATTATCTTCACCGCACCGACCTTGGAGGGATTCTTCGAACCGACTCCCACGGTAAGCGGGTTCATGTCGCCCCCTCCGCAAGGAAAGAAAGCTCGTGGAAGGGAGAAACGAAGGACGGGATGTCTTGGGAGATGCCGTGAGGCCCATGGGCGTCGCTTCCGAAGGTGACGGCGATACCCCGCCTTCGCGCTTCGGTGTAAAAGCGTTCAGGCCCCCCGTACGCGGCGTTCCATTCCATGGCTACACCCTCTCTTTGTGCCGTTTTGAGAATGCCGTCCCAGGCCGCCTTTGGCGCTGGGCAGGTAGAAAACGGATGGGCAAGGATGGCCACGCCCGCATCGGCCGCCATGACAAGGGCTTCTTCGAATCCTATTCCCTGCGGGGCATGACCGAGGAGGTACGCTGCCCCTTTGGGGGGACGGCATGCTGGCACAAGCCGTACCTCTGCGCCGAAGAGCGCCCGTATCGTGCCCGTGTCCCCGCGGGGGGCACAGGTATCATGGCATACAAATCCCGCTATACCAATCCCCGCCTCGAGAAGCGAAACGAGGTAGTCCTCTGCATCGTATCGTCTGCCCGAGTGGGTATCGAGGTGAATGTGGAGGTCATATGCCGTCCTTGTGCTGGAGTGAAATCCGGTGTTGTGATGCATATGATGTGCGCCTTTTGGTGGCGACCTCGAGGCTATCCCTGGCGAGATTAAAGTCCGGATTGAGCTCGAGCGCCCGCTCGTAGCTTGCAATCGCTTCTTCCAAGTCGCCTTCCTCGAACATGATAAAGCCGTAGTTATAGTGTGCCTCGGCATAGCCCGGGTCTGCATCGATGGCTTTTTTGAAAAAGTCGATGGCCTGGCGGTAGTGGTACTGGAGCTTGTAAATCATTCCGAGATTGTTGAGAAGAATTGCGTTTTCAGGTGTCCTCTTGAGCTGATTGCGGTATGCGGCGATGGCTTTTTCCATCTCACCCGCCTCAAAGAAGGCATCGCCGAGTTCTCCCCAGACCCATTCGTTGAGCGGTTGTTCTCGCTGGATGGACTCAAGGAACGATATGCGCTCAAAGGGGTCGCTGCGGGCCGCAAGCTCTGCAAGGATGTCATTTCCCGGCGTCTTGGGCGAGGTCTTGTTCCGCTCCGATTCCAGTTCCTCGAGCCGCATGAGGGGCGCTATCACCGGTGCGGGCTCTTCATCGAACGCCACCGCGGGCATCTCCTCCATAAGGGGGAGGTCTGAGAGAGCCTGATAGGCGCCAAGGTCATCAGCCGCACCTTGTTCTTCCGGTGGCGCAGGGGCTCTGTGCAGCGAGGGAAGGTCCACACAGGCAGAGGACAGTTCTGCATAGGCCTCCTTGTAGCGTTCTACGTGGTAGTGCGACGCAGCCCTGTTGAGTCTCATTTCTATGGATGCGAGGACGTCCTGCTCGTCGGTGCGGGTTGCTTTTCGGAGTTCCGGGGGAAGCTGTTCTTCGACCGTGGCGAGAAGCTGTTCGTACTTGTCCTTGTACCGGTACTGCACGACATCCTCCTCAATGACCTTTTGCACCTTACGAAGATAAAACGCCGCCCTGCCATAAAGCGACTCCTTAGCAAGCTCCTTGGCCCGGTAATAGTCCTCATATTCCCGTGTATCCTTCCCTAATGAGGCCAGGTATGCTATCTTTTCGTCAATCTCGTCCATGAGGGAAATGATCATGCCTTTCTTAGTCGGAATGATGCGTTCCTCCCGGACATCTTCCACGACGGGTTTTGCCTGTTCGGTAAACGGCGCCAGATTCTGCTGCTGCCTGATGATGGTATCGAGGGCCGCCCGCGGCGTGTCCTCGACCGAAACCGGCACGCGCTCCAGCTTGAGGCCGTGAATCCACAGCGCCCTGATGTCCTTTTCGGGGTCCTGGTCCACGATGCACATGACGGCGTGCGGCATGATATCCTGAATCCGTGTCTGGGTCCTGAATTTTTCAAGGGGGATAAACGACTCGTTGGGGTCGCGCACATATGCCCATCCTGCGAGGTCGAGCGGCCCCCGCTTGAGCTCAAGGGAGGTGAGGGGATCCCCCATCTCTTTCACCGGCACCGCTTCAACTACTTGGAGCGAACCGTCCTTTTGGGCGTAGAACCCGTAAAGGGCAAATATGTCGCGAATGGACACAAACATGCGCAGCGCCTGTTCAACGCTCCTAGCTATATGGACCCTGAAAGACATTCGTATCACGTTCCCTTCCTTTTTATTGTGTTAAATATTTTTCTATATATTAAGACCCGTGCGACACGTGCAGTCGCTAAACGTGGCGGGAAATGGAAACTTATTAATAATCCCCCGACCCTACCCTCACTGATATCATGAAAGTGTTTGCCGTATACGGATTCAAAAATTCAGGAAAGACCGCCGTTGTCACCTCCATAATCCGGGAGCTCCGGCGGCGTGGAAAGAGCGTTGCGGCCATCAAGCAGATTGCACACGCCGACTTTACCATCGACACCCCCGGTGCCGACTCGTACATGTTTTCAAAGGCCGGCGCCCGTACCATCGGGGTCATGAGCGAAAAGGAGACGTCCATCATCTACAAGCAGAAAAAGGCGCTCATGGATGTCATGCCTTTCTTCCATGCCGATTACCTGGTTCTGGAAGGATTCAGGCAGGCGCTGGTACCCAAGGTGCTCACGGCAAAGAACAAGGAGGAGCTAGAAAAAGACTTCCGTCAAGAGGTCTTTGCCATCAGTGGGCTTGTGGCCAATGAGATTACGGACTACAAAGGGAAAAAGGCCGTTTCCATCGGAAAGATCGAGCAGCTTGTCGACCTCATCGAGGAAAAGGCATTCGAGAAGATCCCCGAGCTCAACTGCCGCGGTTGCGGCATGTCGTGCGAGGAGATGCTCTACAGCATCGTAAACGGGGAGGCAACCATCGATTCGTGCCTTACGTACAAGCAGGACGTGCACATCATGATCGGTGAGCGCGAGGTGAAGATGAACAAGTTTGTACAGGCCATTGTGCGAAATACGATTCTCGGCCTCATCTCGTCCCTGAACGAGTACAATGACGGTGCCGTTCACATCACCATCGAGAATCCGTGAGCACATGGAACAGCGCCACTATGCGCGCATCGCCGCCCTTCTCTCACCATGGTTGTCACCCGAGGAGGTGGCTGCCCTTCCCCGCCGGTACGAATGTGTGGGCGATATCATCCTGCTCTCGCTTCCCCCCATCCTGCATGAACACAGGGATGCCGTGGCCAAGGCGTATTATGACGTTCTCGCCCCCGCCGCCGTCATGGAAAAGGCGCCGGTGCAGGGGGAGTACCGCCAGCCGGGGCACACGCTTCTCTGTGGCTCGCGGACGACCACGGTCCATCGGGAAAACGGCGTGGCGTACGAGCTGGACCTTTCCCGTCTTATGTTTTCTGCCGGGAACATCGCCGAGCGCATCCGGATGGCGCATGTGCCCGACAGGGGCCTCACCCTCGACATGTTTGCGGGCATTGGCTACTTTTCCCTTCCCATCGCAAAGCATGCGCACTCGCGGGTGATTGCCTTGGAAAAGAATCCCGTGTCTTTTGGGTACCTATGCAAAAACATAGCCCGTAATCGGCTTGAGGGAAGGGTCACGCCACTCAACATCGACTGCAGGAACTATGTCGGGCCCCCGGCACGGCGCATCATCATGGGGTATGTCCATACCACGGACGAGTACCTCCCCGCCGCCCTTTCCTACGCTGATGAGCGGTGCCTGCTCCACTTCCACCAGACCGTGCCACACGATACCTTTTTTGACGCCCTCGCCGACCAGATACTGCCGGCCGCAAACAGTGCAGGCGTCGAGGCGCATGTCGTTGGCGCCAGGGTCATCAAGAAGTACGCGCCGGGGGTCGTCCATGCGGTGGCCGACGTCGAACTGACAAAGCATTCTTAAAGAGCTGATACAAAGATGCCCCGATGTTTGAGGTAAAGGCCAAGGACGGCCTGGGGCGCATCGGTAAGTTCCAGGTGGGAAAAAAGGCGGTGGAAACGCCGACTATCATGCCGGTCATCAATCCGGGGAAGGTTGTCGTATCCCCCGCCGAAATGAAGGAGCAGTTTGGGACCGACATCATCATTACGAATTCCTATATCATCCACTCTTCGCCGCGGCTTCGGGAGAAGGCACTGGCCCAGGGGGTGCACCGCCTGCTCGACTACGAGGGCATCATCGTCACCGATTCGGGGTCGTTCCAGCTTATGCAGTATCGCGATGTCGATGTCACCAACAGCGATATTATCCGATTCCAGGGGGATATCGGTGTAGACGTGGCGACGTCGCTTGACATACCCACCCTTCCCGACACGCCGTATGCGCAGGCGAGGCGCGAGCTCGAAACGACCATAGCGCGAGCAAAGGAGGCGAGGGAGCTCCGGGATGGTTATCTCAACGGAACGGTCCAGGGATCGACACATATGCGCCTTCGCCGCGCATCTGCCAGGGCCATGGCCGCCATGGACTTCGAAGTCCACCCCATCGGCGCGGTCGTGCCCCTCTTCCTCGACTATCGGTTCAAGGATGTGGTGGATATCGTCCTCACGGCGAAGCAGGAGCTCTCGCCCGCAAAGCCGGTGCATCTGTTCGGCGCCGGCCACCCCATGGCGCTCTCCCTCTTCGTCCTCCTCGGCTGTGACCTCTTCGACTCGGCAGCCTACGTGCTCTATGCCCGGGACAACAGGTACCTCACGGTTTCGGGTACCAAAAAGCTTGAGGAGATGGCATACCTTCCGTGCAGGTGTCCCGTCTGCAGGCGCCACACGCCGCAGTCGCTCCTGGCGCTGCCACCCGAAAAGCGGGTCCGCGAGCTTTCCCTTCACAATCTCCACGTCACCTATGAGGAATTTGCCCGTATCAGGCAGGCCATCCACGAGGGCTCGCTGTGGGACTACGTGGAGATGCGGGTGCGTGGCCACCCCAAGCTGTATTTCGCGTTCAAGGAAGTGTCAAAGTACCGGCGGTTCATACAGGCCTACGATCCGCTCGTGAAGCGATCCACCCCGTTTTATACGGGTATCGAGTCGAGGTCTCGGCCGGTCTTTGCCACGGCACGGGCCCGGGCGTCCGAGCGTCTACCGGCTCCCGCCGTCACCCTGCGTCACCCCCTCTTTGGGGCCATGCCCGCCTCGCTCTGTCACACCTACCCCTTTAATGTGGAAATGGGGGAGGAGTATTATGCTGATGTGGATGAGGATGTGATGATACGGGAGCTTGCCGACTACCAGTACGGCAGAGGCGTTGGCGCCCGCCTCTTTGACGGGGGCACGGTCTCATATTCGCGCACCGACCGAGTGCGTTCGGTCACAGACGGCACCGATGTCATCGCCACCCTCCGAGCGAGGGACGGTCTGTTCATCCTCGGCAAGGCAGGCCAGGAACGCCTGCACCGCATCCTGCCGGCACCCACGTACCGCGTCGTGGTGGACAATGAGGTTGCACCATTCGTAAAGGAGCGCGGCGACGTGTTTGCCAAGTTCGTCCGTGGCGTCGACCCTTCGCTTTACGCGGGGGAGGAGGTGCTTGTCGTCGACGAGGACGACACCCTCCTGGGCTCGGGATGGCTCCAGCTTGCCCCGAGGGAGATCCCGTTCTTCTCCCGCGGCATCGCGGTGCGTACACGGCGCGGGGCAGGGGAATAGGGTTGCAGCATGCGTAGGGCCCAGGGCGTCTGGGTCCCCTGGTGCGCCTGTTCCGAGAACGGTATTCACGCTGGTTGCCCCTTCCCGCTCTCTACCCTGGACGGAGGCGGTGACAAAAGGTTTATATGTCCCCTCCCCCTTTATGTCTCTCATCGTATTTTTGAATAATAGGTGATTATGTGGAATTTTGTCCTGAGTGCGAATCATTGATGCTGCCAACAAAAAAGGACGGAAAGACGATTATCGTTTGCAAGAAGTGCGGCTACTGCCGGGAACTAGAGAAGGGTGAGTCAAGCAAGTTTACCATCAAGGAAAAGACCGCGCCCAAGGAAAAGATTGTCGTCATAGAGGAAAATATCGACACCCTGCCCAAGACGAGGGAGGAATGCCCCAAGTGCAAGAATCTGGAAGCATACTGGTGGGAGCTCCAGACCCGGTCTGCCGATGAGCCCTCCACGAAGTTTTTCCGCTGCACAAAATGCGGCCATACGTGGAGGGAGTACTAGTGCCGCCTATGCGACGCATTCCCGCGCGGCTTTCCCGTACTGATGAGGTGTCATCCCATGCTAAGGTCGCCATTCTCGGTGCCATTGTGGCGCTTGATGGCGGCATAGCCGTCCTTGCCGATGCGGCAGGGCAGGTGGAAGTAGCCCTTTCCGAAGGGCAGGCATCGGTGGGCGACGTCGTATGGGTCATAGGCCGCGTCTACGGCGGCACCATAGAAGCGGAGGTCGTCCAGCCCGCCAAGGGGGTCAATATCGACCTTTACAACAAGTCGCTCCCTGTTTTGCAAAAATATGCCGAATTATAACCCTATGAAGCGTAGCCAAGAAAACCTTTATAAGGGTACAATAAAACTTCATTTCAGTGGTGGTAGCGATGTTTGAAGCGAAAATAGAAGCCAAAAACTGGAAAAGCATTATTTCGATTATCGGGAGCATCATCGAGGAGGCCCCCCTTAAGCTTACGGCAGACGGCATGACACTGCGGGCCATGGACCCCTCCCACATTTCCCTTATCGACCTCGAGCTTCCGAAGGACCAGTTCATTTCCTACGAGGTTGGCTCTGAGCGCGTCGTCGGCATCGATGTCGATGAGATGTCCCGTGTCATGAGCCGGGGAAAACCCACCGACATGCTGGTCATCAAGGTCGATGAGGAGACGAACAAGCTCTTTATGACCTTTGTTGGCGAATCGACGCGCCGATTCGGCCTTCCCATCATCGACACCCCCGAGCAGTCTCAGCTCAAGATGCCCAATTTTCCCACCAGCGCCATCATCGGCATCGACGCCTCCGTCTTTAAGGACGGCATCAAGGACGCTTCCATCGTCGCTGACCACATCGCTCTCGAGGCCACCGCTGATGCCCTCGTCATGCGCGCTGAAGGCGACATCGGCGACATCGAGACGCGCATTACGAAGGAGACGCTCGTTGAGTTCAAGGTCCAGGAACCCTGCAAGTCGACGTTTAATCTGAGCTACCTCGCCGACGTTTCCGGTTCCATCACCGGCCCTATCTCAATCGAGCTCGGCATGGACGCCCCCATCCTCATGAATTTTGAAATAGGGGGCGCCATCATCAAATTCGTTCTCGCGCCGCGGATCGAACGATGAAGGAGCTCGACCTGGCGGTGGCCGAAGAGGTGTCGTCGCCGAACCTTGCTGCCATCAACGAGGGCCTCTTCGAGCGTGTCGCCCGCCACATCCGCCTGCTCGAGGAACGTGCGCTTGCCGAAAGCGGGATAGAAAACGAGCTGCTCATAGCAGAGCTGGCAGATGTGAGGAAAAAGACAACGGCCCTTTTTGAGGAACGCGTCCGGAAAATAACCTGTCTTGACGATTCGGAGCTTCTCTCCGATGAGCAAAAGATTTTTAAACACGTTCTCGCATTGAAACAACAATACCGTAAAGAGCTCCTTGACCCAATCTTACGGGGAAAGTACGCTTATGAGAGAGACGGGTTTATAAAGGCAAAGGTGAAAGTCCCCATACCTTCATTCTTGGACGGAGAGCTGAAGAAGTACGGTCCGTACAGGCCTGGAGATGTCGATCATTTTCCTGAACGCATTCATGCTCTGCTCAAGACGCATGGGTATGTCGAGTAAGAAGGTGAAGAGAATGATTATGCCAAAGACGAGACGGACATACTGTCCGACATGCAAAAAACATACGATCCATAAGATTAAGGTTGTTAAGAAGCGCAAGAGGGGCGAGCTTTCAAGCGGTCAGAGACGATTCCGTAGAAAGATGGCCGGATACCGCGGTTACCCCAGGCCAAAGCCTTCGGGCGAAAAACCGACCCGAAAGCACGACCTGCGCTACGAATGCACCGAATGCCACAAGTCCCAGACCAAGCCCGGATTCAGGGTGAAGAAGCTGGAATTCAAGGGATGATACCATGAAAGCACCATCGTCAAAATTCATCAAGGTCAAATGCGAAGACTGCGGCAACGAGCAGGCTGCATTTAGCAAGCCGTCTACGAACGTGCGCTGTGTGGTGTGCGGCAAGACGCTTATCGAATGCACCGGCGGCCTTGGCAATGTCAAGGCACCCATTGTCGCCGAACTGGAGTGAATCGGATGTTTGAACAGGAAGAGGGATTTCCGTTAGCTGGGGATTACGTCATCTGCACGGTGTCCGAGATATTCCCCTACGGGGCCATGGTCCACCTCGACGAGTATGGTCTTGAGGGAATGGTCCCCATACGGGAGATCTCCTCTAGCTGGGTCAAAAACATCCGCAACCACGTGAAGGAGAACCAGAAGATTGTCTGTAAGGTCCTTCGTGTGGACCAGGAAAAGCGCCACATCGACCTGTCGCTGCGCAAGGTCACGAATCAGCAGAAGAAGATGACCATCCAGCGGTACAAGGTAAAGAAAAAGGGCAACAAGCTTCTCGAGTACTTCGGCACGCAAAACGGTATACCTGCCGAGCAGCTCATGGAAATCTACAACGCCATCCTCGAGCGCTACGTCACCATCTACGAGTGCTTTGAGGACGTTGTCGCCAAGGGGAAGCACAAGCTTGAACCCGTTGTGCCTGCGCAGCACGTTGATACGCTCTACGAGATAATAATGAGCAATATCGAGTCACCTCTCGTGGAGATAACGGGGGAGCTCATGGTGACCTGCCCACGTGGCGACGGTGTGAACGTCATCAGGGATGCGCTGTCCCACCTCCGCGACGAAAACTCGACGGAGGATGTCACGGTGGACATCCGCCTGCTCGGGTCGCCGCGATACAGCGTCAAGATCATCGCCCCCGACTACAAGATGGCGGAATCGGCGCTTGAGACCGTCGTGCGCAGTGCCGAGTCCCACTTCAAGAACGAATGCGGTACCGCCGAGTTCAAACGAAGCAAGTAATCTTATGAAGATACTCAAGTGTTCCTCCTGCGGAGGATATACCATCCACAGCACCTGTCCGCGGTGTAGCGGGCAGGCCGACGTGGCGAGGCCGCCGCGGTTCTCGCCAAAGGACAAGTATGCCCGGTACCGGCGCATGTGGAGAGCGCAGTGTGCAGAGGAGTAGTGATTGTGTGAAAGAGACTGTTATTAATGAATTAGAAAGACCGGACATGAAAAACATCGTTTTTATAGAAGGCCTTCCCGGCATCGGGCTCATCGGAAAGCTTGCCGCAGAGCATCTTATCCAGGAGACGGATGCCAAGAAGTTTGCCGAGCTGTACTCCCCCCACTTTCCGCACCAGGCGCTGGTGAAGGAGGATGCAACGCTGCGCCTCATGAAGAATAAGTTCTACCACGGGACCATCGGGGACATCGACCTCGTCATCCTCGTGGGCGATACACAGCCTTCCCCCTCCAATTCATACGGGCACTATGAGATTGTCACCAAAATCCTTGAGTACCTCATGCCCTTTGGGATATCGCGCATCTTCACGCTTGGTGGGTATTCCACCGGCGGCGAGGTTGTCGAAAAGCCGCGGGTACTCGGGGCCGTGAGCCATGCTGACCTGGTAGAAGAGTACAAGGACAGTGGCATCACATTTCGCGATGACCCCGGTGCCGCCATCGTGGGCGCATCCGGATTGCTTCTTGCCATGGGCCGGCAGACCGAGATTCGGGGCGTCTGCCTTCTCGGCGAGTCTCCGGGCTACATGTACATAGACGCCAAGGCCGCCAAGAGCGTCCTTGAAGTCCTCTCGAGCATCCTCGGCATCACCATCGACATGACCGCCTTGGAAGAACGCGCCGAAGAGACCGAGAACCTCATCAAGAAGATCCAGGACATGCAGCGCAAGTCCATGGCACAAAACGTGCCCGAGATGAGCAAGGATCTCGGCTATATCAGGTAGGCCGAGCGGTCTACCACATTGCGCACGGGTTCTCCCCTGAGGGCCCGTGTAACATTTTCTGCGGCCGTGCGGAGCATGGCTTGTTTCCACCCTTCTGCGAGCCCGGCGATATGCGGGGTAATGATAGCGTTTTCCAGTGTTTCGAACGGATGCCCCTGTGACCAGGGCTCGTCGTTTCGGGGATACCGCCACCACACATCTAGGCCGGCACGAAACGAGGGGCGAGCCGCAAGGTGGCGGTACAGGGCGTCCTCGTCCACCACCGGGCCACGGGCGACGTTGACGAACAGTGCGTCATCGGGCAGTGCCTCCAGTTCGCTTGTGCCGATAAGCCCCTCCGTGGCAGGGGTGTGCGCAACGGCAAGTACAACGGCATGGGCGGAGCTGAGGGCACCGAGCAAGCCGTCGGAGGTGACGGTCCTGTCAGCATCGCTTGCGCCTGACGTGTTCACGGCGATGGTGCGCATACCCGCCGCCCGCGCCATCCTACCGACACGTGAGCCCACATGGCCGTATCCCACGATGCACAGCGTCTTTCCCTCGAGAAGGACGCCATGGTAGCCGTCCTGGGAAAAGGTGCCTTCCCGCAGGCGCCGGTCCTGGCACCTGAGGTCTTTGGCCAGCGCGGAAAGGAGTGCCCAGGCGTGCTCCGCCACGGCCGCCGCGTTGGAGCCGGCACCCGTGGCAACGGTCACCTGCGGTGGTATGGCCGCAAGGGGTATCCGCTCAACGCCTGCCATGAACGACTGTACCAGGGCGAGCCGGGGCATATGGGGGACATGGGGTGCCACTTCCTTCCATGACATCACAAGCACCGCCTCGCAGCGGTGTATCGATTCGGGAGAAGGCGTGTCTGATAAAAAGACGGGCGTTGCCCCCGTGAGCAGGGCCGTGAGGAATGTCTTCTCATCCTCGGTCCAGCTTCCCCCTACGAGAACGTGCACGCGTGCTCACCACCTAGAGGGGTTCTTCTTCTTTTTCCTTGACGGAGAATCCGTGTGTTCCTACCGCCTCCCCGAGAAGGTAGTACGTCCCCTGCGCATAGGCAAGGGTGTCCATCCTGCTGAGGTCGGGCTTGCCGTTGAGGAGGAGCGACTCGTCGATGGCGACGTTTGCGACATGGCCTATAAAGAGGTCATGCGTGCCGAGGTGCACCGTCTGCTCAAGGTAGCACTCGATGCTTACCGGGCATTCCCCGATTCGTGGCGACGTTACCCTGAGCGACGGTTCGGGCGTATAGCCGCACTGGGCGAATTTGTCAACCGTCTCGCCAGAGAGATTGCCGCAGAGATCGACCTTGAACACGTCCCTCGCAAAGGGGATGTTGACGACAAAGTCGCCTGACTCAAGGATAAGATTGTATGAATGCCTGCTGGGGGTGACGGCAATGGATACCATGGGAGGTTCCCTGCATGCCGTCGCAGCCCATGCGATGGTGATGATGTTGGGGTGCTCAAGAGGCCCGCACGTAACAAGCGACACGGGATTGGGGAAGAGCGCCGGATAGGGTGTAACGTCCTTTTTTTTCATGCTGCCACCTACTGGTATGCATCAAGCCCGGAAGGAAGGTCGCCAAGAGCGTAGGCACAGACCTGCTCCCAGGCGCGTTCGTAGCCCCGCTGACGGTCGTCCCGAAAAGCCTGCTCCGAGCGCGTATGGCAATACTCCCTTTGCGCCGCCAGCTGGTCGGGGGAGAGTTCCTTTGTGAGTATTTTGTACAGCATGCCGTCCTTTTCATCGTTTTCATAGCTGGCGACCATGCCCTTGATGGCCAGGGCGTATCCCTCCTCAAAAGGGGATCCCGGCTCGGGGAGCGAGGAGGCTCGCTCCCGCGCCCGTGCCAGGTCCTGTGAGGAGAGGGCATGCACGACAGCCACGAGGTCGATGTCTGATATCATAAGATCTCACTCTCGTCGTATGTTTTTACGAGGTCGGCCTCGCTCATAGCCAGCGTGGCGACCTTTTCTGGGAAGATCCCCTCCTCCACCCTCCGGCGTAGCTGGTCCTCGTCGATGATGTAGCTGTCACCGTTGGGGAAGCGGATGACATCGACCTCAAGGTCGATGTAACGGATCTTGTTGGGAAAGATCTCTATCGGCGTGCAGATGTTGTAGTACTCGCCCTTAACCTGATTGTTGCGGTCGTAATACGTGTGCTTGAAGTGCCAGGATCCTTCCTCCATTTCAGTGATGCAGTAATCCCCCGCCTCTTTACGGATTTCCAGGCCGTCATAATACCCCTTGGGGGCCATATACCGTTTGAGCTTGATGTACGGGGGGGCGTACCGCTTGACTTTGGCCCCCTCCATGTAAATGGGGTGCGAAGCGGGCTTTACATGCTCAAAGGTCACTTCGTCACCGATTTTGGGGCCTTTCACCTGACGGAAGATGCTGTGGAACAGGGTGTCAAGGTCCTTGATGTCACGCTCGGCCTTGATCTTTTCCACCACGTCTACGGCAAACGAGATGTCTCTGCCTGCCGATTTGAGCATATGGTGATTGCGGATGGTGGCGGTCACGGTGTTACGTATGTCGTCGAGCCGCTGCTTGGCCTGGCTGCCAAAGAGTATCTTCATGTGGCTTTTCCCTTCCTTGATGAGGCCGGGGCCGTCGAGGCGGTCGTAGCGGTCCATGACATATTCTGCGTTTTTCGCAAGCTCTTTCGCCTCTTCCATGAGCACGGTCTCGCCGACATATTCAGATGACGTCCGCCACAGGACGCCAAACGTTGCGGGTTTAATGCGCCTGCCGATGCCGATAAGCCGTTCCCGTTCAGCCTCGTCGCGAATCTTTCGGGATATCTTGATGTCGTCCTCGGGGATGATGACAGCATATTCACCTGAGAAGGTGATGCGGGTGGTGAGGATGGGCTTGTCGTTCATCTCGAGGACCTGGACAAGGACCTCGTCCTCGACAGTAGGTTCGGGGAGAATGCCGATATCGGTGCCGAGATTGACGATGGTCTCGTTGTTTGCCTTGATGATGGACCCCTTGTAGATGCCATAGAGGTCTATGCTGGAGCGGAGTGAGAAGACATCCACAAACTCGTCCTGCATGTCCTTCGCGATATCCTCAAGCGCCTCGCGTTCACCCACGAGGGAGATGCCCTGGAGGTCCTTGGTGTGCTTGATGTCGACGGTGGGGATGTCTTGGGTCTCACTTTCGGCAAAGCGGTCGCGCATGGTCTCCGACATCTGATTGATGGCGTAGCCCCGGTCAATGAAAAACTTGGTCAGGGCGGTAGTATAGATGCCCCTAATTCGTATTGAAGTCATGTTGTTCACCATATTTGAATACTTTTGTACCGCCCCTCATTTTAGTTTCCAATAGGCCGAAGCGGGCAAGGCCGTCGACGACCTGCTCGATACGGTCACGGGGGAGAGACAGCGCCTTTTCAATGAATCGCGGTTCCACCCAGGCGACGTTCTCGTCGTGGAGCTGTTGTATCGCCTTGAGGACCACCGCCTCATCCTGTTCGAGGACGTCCTCGGGGTGTTTTTGTATGACAAGCGAGAGCCGTTGCTCGCATACGCCGAGCCGGGTGGCAAGCCTCTCGACGGCGAGGGAAAGCTCGTCAATCCTCGCGATGACGTCACCTGCCTTTTTTGCCTGGATCTCGGGAGCAAAGACAGCAGAAGTAATCTCTGACGAGAGTTCACCGATGAAGAGCGAAAGGACGTACTCGGCGCTTGCCATGGTGCGCTTGAGTGAGGAAAGATACTTGGCGTATGCTGCCTTGTCCTTGGCAAGGTACGCCTCCTTGAGCGCCTCGGCCTTGAGCGCGGTCTGGTGGAGAAACTTGGCAAGCTCCGATGAGTCCTTGTACAGGGCCTTGTTGGCAAAGAGCGCGCCAGCCCGCTTTCCCACATCCTCTACGGTGAAGACGCCCTGGGAGAAGGCAAGGACGATGCGTCCCAGCGTCTCGGGGTCCGGTGGGTGCTGGTCGAGGTACTGCAGCGTTTCTGCGATGTGGAGAATTTCCTTTTTCAGGCCGTATATTGTTTCATGGAGGTAGTCTATTTCTTTTTTTTGCGCATCCCCGATATTGTCCATAATACGCATACTATACGGCCTCACGTTTATTAACCTTTTTATATCACGCGTTGTGGCACAACACTTATGAAGGCGCCCACCATAAGTACCGTGGTGATACCATGGTGTCTCAGGAAGTGAGTGATACAATCGTGGCCTATCACGAGGGCGGCATGCACCTGCAGGAGATAGCGGCGCGCCTCCTTCTTGACATCGCCACTGTTCGAGAGGCCATTGAGGAGTACGAGAAGCGGATAAAGGCCCAACGGGTGCATGCGGGGCATTACGCCTTTGTCTTCGAACAGCTACGCCAGCAGGCGGGCTCCCTCAGTGGGCATCTTGAGGACCTTTTTGCAGCTAGGCAATTTGCCATGTACAACGACGCATACGCCAACTGGCTCGACACCATGCGCCTATACGCGGACGTAATGGATTCGTACCGTTCCGCTACTGAACACGGCGGAGAGGGATCATAAGGGGATGCACCGATGGCTTGGGAAATATTTGGTCTGGTCTTCACGGGCCTTGCGGCCGTACTCGCCGCAATAGTCGCCATTTTTGTGTTTCAGGCGCTCTTTTTATGGGTGGGCGCAAAGATTGCAGGTATCAAGGAAGCCTCCTTCGGGAAGGCATTCGTTGCTGCCGTGGGCATAACGTTGGTCACGGTGGTGGCAAACGCCGTCTTTGCCCTCGCGTCTGTCGCCACAGGCGGCCTCGCGGGGCTGGTGGTATCCATCCTCATAGCCGTGTGGGTCATCAAGTCGGTCTTCGACACGGGATGGGCACAGGCCCTCGTGGCATGGATACTCTCGATTGTGGGGTTTGTGGTCGCCATCGTCCTTGTCGGCCTCCTCGTAGCGGGTGCCGCCTTTATGTAGCGGCATTTCTTTTCCTCTTTTGCCTGAGCGGCGCTTTGTAAATGTCGTTTCATACAACAAAAATTATTTAAATGCCGAAAAAGCCCGTCAGTCAATACTATTGCTTTTGCCATTGCTCTTTTGCAGTGGGACAACCACAGGCATGGTGATATCATGGCTATTCGTGTATCTTCGTGCATGAAGTGCGGCACCTGCAGCGGGTCATGCCCCTCCGGGCGTGTCGTTGCCTTTCGCACCAGGGCCCTTGTCGAGGCCCGGGCGACAGGTACCATAGACTACGACGACCCCTCACTCTGGTACTGCACCACGTGCTATACGTGCATGGAGCGCTGCCCGCGCTCCATCGACATCACAGATGAGATTCTCCATATCCGAGAGGAGGCATACCGGCTTGGAAAGGTGCTCGAACCGCACAAGGCGGTGCTTACCTACATATGGAAGACGGGTCACGCAGTTCCCATCAACGACGCCGTCAGGGAAAAGCGCGTACGCCTCGGCCTTTCCGAGGAGCCCCCCACGACTCACCGCCACGCCGATGCGCTTGCCGTAGTCAGGGCGCTTATGGAAGAGGAGGGCGTAACCAATGAGTGAGCTAGCTTTCTTTTTGGGATGCATCATCCCCAACAGGATGCCTGAGATCGAAAAGGCAGCCCGCCTTTCCGCAGAACGTCTCGGCATCACCCTTTCCGACATGGGGGGCGCCTCGTGCTGCCCGGCCCCGGGTGTCATGAAGTCGTTTGACCAGACACTCTGGCTCAAGCTTGCCGCACGCAACCTGTCCATAGCCGAGGCAATGGGGTGCGATATCGTCACGCTCTGCAACGGATGCTACGGCACGCTCAAGGATGCCTCCATGGAGCTTCGGGAGGACCCGGCGCTGTGTGCTTCCGTGTGCGAGGCCCTCCGTCCGAAGGGGTACGACCTTGCTGTGGTGCCGGACGTCTACCACTTCGTGGAGTACTTGTACCATACCTATGGTGTGGATGCGCTTCGTGAGCGCGTAACGACGCCGCTTTCCTACAAGGTGGCCGTTCACTATGGGTGCCACCTTCTCAAGCCCACAAAGTACCGCCAAGGCGCATCCAGCGAGCGCCCCACGTTCTTCGACGAGCTTGTCGAGGTTACGGGTGCTACGAGCATCCCCTATGCCGAAAAGGCCTCGTGCTGCGGCGCGGGCGGTGGCGTGCGGTCGGGTCTTAAGGACATCTCTCTTGCCATGGCACAAAAGAAGGTAGATTCCATCAAGGGCGCCGACTGTATCGTGACCCCGTGTCCGTTCTGTCACATGCAGCTTGAACAGGTCGCCGACATCCCCGTGCTCCATTATGTCCAGCTGCTTGCCCTTTCCCTGGGTGTGCAACCAGGGGAGATGGGACTGGAGGTGCTTCCATGAACAAGACCGCAGCGGTCATCGGCGGAGGCATCTCCGGAATGCAGGCCGCGCTCAGCCTTGCCGACCGGGGTATTAAGGTCTATCTTATCGAGCGGTCCTCGAGTATCGGCGGCATCATGGCCCGCCTAGATAAGACCATGCCAACCATGGACTGCTCCATCTGCATTCTCTCACCGTTCATGCTTGCGGTGGCACGAAACCCCCTTATCGAGGTCATGACGCTTGCCGAGGTCGTGGGGGATGAGCGTACCGCTGGAGGCCACACCCTCACCGTTCGCACGCATCCCCGGTATGTCGATCTTGAGAAATGCACCGGGTGCCGTGAATGCATGGCCAAGTGCCCCAAAAAGGTCACCCTCCCTTACGAGGGCGCCTATGGTACGCAAAAGGCCATTCATTTTGACTTTGACCAGGCTATTCCCGCTGCGCCGTATATCGACGCCTCGGTCTGCCTCAAGCTTACGAAGGGCATCTGCGGCAACTGTGCCAAGTTCTGCGACAAGGACGCCATCGACTTTGACCAGGTGGAGGAAGAAGCGACGCTTTCCGTCGGCGGCGTGGTCATAGCAACGGGTGCTGAGCCGTACCTGCCTACCGACCGGCCGGAATACGGTTACGGCGTCTACAAAAACGTCATCACCGCCATGGAGCTCGAGCGCCTTCTTTCGGCCGCAGGCCCCACGGGCGGCACGGTGCTTCGCGCATCGGACAAGAAGGAACCGAAACGGGTTGCCTTCATCAACTGCGTCGGGTCCCGTGACCACAAGACCGGCAAAGGGTACTGCTCCAAGGTGTGCTGCATGTACGGCATCAAGGAGGCACTGCTTGTCAAGGACCATGACAAGGAGGCCGATGTCACCATCTTTTACATCGATATCCGTGCCAGCGGCAAAGGGTACGAGGAATTCTACCAGAACGCGCGCTCGTCCCTCAGATTTGTCCGCGGACGTCCAGGGGAGGTGCTCGAATGCGACAACGGGGACCTTATTGTCCGCTATGAGGACACCGAAGCCCAGGAGGTAAGGGAGGAGCGGTTCGACCTCGTCGTCCTCAACTCGGCGCTTGTTCCCTCGAAGGGTTCGGCCGAGCTCGCTCGCATCTTCGACATACCCATAAACGAGTACGGGTTCTTCGAGGCTGATAACGACTATGCCGACCCCCTCTCGCCCCGCCAGCATGGCGTGTACATCATCGGTGCCTGCCAGGGTCCCAATGACATCACCGACAGCGTCTCGCAGTCCATCGGTCCGGTGGCAAAGGCGTATGGCCTCGAGGGGGATATCCCCGTCCGGACAGCCCGTGAGCTACCCGGTACCGACGGGGGAGCACCCCGTGTTGGTGTCTTTGTCTGCCACTGCGGCAAGAACATTGGCCGCTATGTGGACGTACCGGCCGTTGTCGAGTACGCAAGGACGCTTCCTGACGTTGTATACGCGGAGGAGTCCCTCTTCACCTGCTCCGAGGCGGGCCAGTCATCCATCAAGGAGAAGATTAAGGAACTCGGCCTTAACAGGGTCGTTGTCGCTGCGTGTTCCCCCAAGACGCATGAAAACACGTTCCAAGAGGCGCTCGTCGAGGCTGGGCTCAATCCGTACATGCTTGAGATGGCAAACATCCGCAATCAATGCTCATGGGTCCATTCGGAGGATATGGCTTCTGCGACGCAGAAGACCAAGGACCTTGTGCGCATGTCCGTTGCCAAGGCGCGCCTTCTCACCCCGCTCTACGAGCGGCAGGTGCCGGTCCGGCGAGCAGCGGTGGTCATTGGTGGCGGTGTTGCCGGGATGACCAGCGCGCTTGAACTCGCACGAAACGGCTTTGGGGTGACGCTTGTCGAACGCTCTGCGTCTCTTGGCGGCAGGGCGTCGTTGGCAAGCACGATTGAAGGCGGGCCTGATCCGCGCCGCGTGGCACGAGACCTTGCCAAGCGAGTGGCTACCGAAGAATCCATCGACATCCTGCTCTCAAGCGAGGTCACCGCCGTTGAGGGATTCGTGGGTGATTTCACCATCGGGGTGACGACACCGGCCGGCGTGCGGGACGTACCGTGCGGGTCGGTCATCATCGCCACCGGCTTTGACTACGCTGACCCGGTGAGCAGCGGATACCGTCCCGGCGGCATGGTCATGACGGAGGAGGAGCTCATTACGGCGCTTGATGAGAAGTCCCTTGCGGGCGGGGCATATGTGTTCATGCTCTGCATGGGTGTTCGAAATGCCGAGCATCCCTACTGTTCGCGGTTCTGTTGCATCTCTTCGCTCAACCATGTCCGCAGGGTGCTTACCGAGGTACCGGGGGCATCTGTCACCGTCCTGTACCGTGATATCCGTTCCTACGGGTACTACGAAGACATCTACAAGGAGGTCTCGGAGCTCGGAGCGCGCTTTATCCGCTACGCCCCCGAGGAGATGCCCGTGCTTTCCGACGATGCGGTCACCGTGCGGGACCAGACCTCCGGGGAGGACATCCTCGTACCGTGCGACCGCGTGGTCCTTGAGCGCGGTGCTGTTCCCCCCACGGGAACGACGGCGCTCCGCCAGCTCTTCAAGATCTCTGCGGCCCCCTCCGGCTTTTACGCGGAGACCCACCTCAAGCTTGCGCCGCTCGATACGGCACTTGACGGTGTCTTCATCGCCGGCGGCTGCCAGTATCCAAAAAGCATCCCCGAATCGGTTTCGCAGGCGATATCCGCCGCAGGGCGTGCCGCCATCGTCATGGGGAGCGGGAGCTATGCCGTGCAGCCCATTAGCGCGTCCATCGATGCAGCCAAGTGCGTGGCGTGCCGCCAGTGCGAGGCGCTTTGTCCGTACAAGGCGCTCCAGATGTCGGAGGATGGCACCCATATGGAGGTCATCACCGTCTCCTGTAAGGGGTGCGGGACGTGCGCTGCCTTCTGTCCCTCCAACGCCATTACCATCTCGGGATTCACGTACAATCAGGAAAAACAAAAACTCAAGGCTGCGCTTGAGGGGGCGATGGAATGACATTTGAACCAAAGATTATAGCCTTCCTATGCAACTGGTGCTCGTACGGCGCTGCCGACATGGCGGGGACCTCCCGCCTGCAGTATCCGCCAAACGTCCGCATCATACGCTTCATGTGCAGCGGCCGCATCGACCCGAACTTTGTCATCGAGGCGTTCCTTCGTGGCGCCGACGGGGTCATGATGACCGGTTGCCATATCGGCGACTGCCATTATATCGACGGCAACTACAAGACGGTGCACCGGTACGAGTTCCTCAAGGACTATCTCGACACCCTCGGCATCGGCTCGGAACGCCTTACACTTGCGTGGTGCTCGGCGGCCGAGGGAGCGAAGTTTGCCCAGACGGTGGCGGACTTCACCGAGCAGATACGTCGACTTGGACCAAGCCCCTTCAAGGAGCGTGGCCAGTGATGGGGACCGAATACTGGGGCTGGGCAGGCGAAGCGCATCTGCGTGAGCATGGCGAGTCTGGTGGGGCGGTCTCAGGACTTCTTGCCAGCGTCCTTTCCTCCTACGACGAGGTCATCGTTATACGAAAGACCGGAACGGTGTTCGAGGCGGAGGTGCACACGCTTGATTCCCCCCAAGGCATCGCGCGCGTGCAGGGAGCGCTCCATGCGGTGAGCATAGAGCTTTCTCATTATCTGCAGCTTGGAAGGAAGACGGCCATCGTGCTCAAACCGTGTGAGGCGCGGGCCGTCATCGAAAACATCAAGCGCAACCATGTGCGTCGCGAGGATGTGCTTCTCATAGGCCTGAACTGCGGCGGCACGCTTCCGCCCGTCAAGACAAAGGAGTACTTGCGATCGCAGTTTGGCGTCTCGCCAGGTGACATTGCCAAAGAGGAGATTGCCAAGGGTAATCTCATCTTCTTCACCACCGACGGGCAGGAGCTGTCGCGTTCCATCGACGAACTTGAGGAGGCCGGCTACGGGCGGCGCGAAAGCTGCCGATACTGTGACGTGAAGATTCCCTCCATGTGCGACATCGCGTGTGGCAACTGGGGAACGCCTGCAGAAAAGCATATCACGTTTCTTGAGGTCTTTACCGATGCGGGTGCGGCGGCCCTTGAAGCCGCCGTTGACGGAGGGTATGTCTCGGTCTCAGAACCGGGGGAAAAGCTTGCTGCCGTGAGGAAAAAGATCGAGGGCATCATGGTTAAGATGGCAAAGGGATGGCAGGAAAAGATGCTTGGTCCCTTCATGGCCATGGAGCCGAAGGAGCGCCTCGATGCCATCCACGCGGCCCTTGCCCCCTGCATCGGCTGCTACGCATGCCGCAAGGCATGCCCGGTCTGCAAGTGCGGTGACGACTGCAAGTGTTTCCAGGCCGACCCTGACGACCAGCTTCCCATATCCATGTTCCATGCGGTGCGATTCCTCCACCTTATGGAGTCCTGTGTGGGATGCGGTCAGTGCAGTGACGCATGCCCCATGGAGATACCCCTGGCGCACCTGCACCAACTCTTTGCCAAGGCCTATGAGGGCCGAACCGGCTACAAACCGGGCATGTCCTGCGGCGATATCCCGCCGCTTTCACGAGGTGATTTCCCTGAAGGTTACTAATTCCCACTGCCCCGGGTGCTCGCTTCTCTGCGGCGTCCAGATGATTGAGCGCGAAGGGTTGCTTGATGTCGAGTTCATGAAGGACTGCGACATAAACAGTGGCAAGTTGTGCCGGTTCGGCATCGAGCTTGCCCGCTATTACGGCGAGCTTCAGACGTCGGCTCTTGCCGGCGGACGGGAGGTGTCCTACGAGGAAGCGGTGACGCTCGCCGCGAAGGCGCTCTCCTCGTCGCGTGGTGCCGGTGTGGCGCTATGTACGGGGGATGCCACTACGGAGGAGCTGTATGCACTCTCTCTCTTCGCCGATGCCGCCGGGCTTGCAACGACCCTTGGACTTGGCCATCACATGCATGCCGTCGGCTTGGAGGCGTTCCACAAGACCGTGACACATCCTGATGTCCTTGATCATGCACAAATGATCGTGCTCGTGGACATCGATCCCGCCTACCAGTACCCGCTCCTCGCCAGGCGGCTTATGCTCGTGCGCGAGCAGGGCACAACCATCGTGAGCATCGGGCCGGAAAAGGAGCATCTATCCTTCTACACAGACGCCCGGTACCCCTGTCATCCATCGCGTACCGTAGATGCCCTACGGGCCTTTGTTGAGCACGCCATGCCCCATGCGCTCTACGTCGTGCCTTGTGGCATGTACGGGGACGCCGCCCTCACGGCGCAGGTGAACAACATCTGTGCCGCCACATCTTCCCGGGCGCTGTTTGTCACCGATTTCGCCAATGTGCGTGGCGGACTGGCATTGGGAATGGAATCTCTTTCCCATGGCATCGACGGGCTAGTGGCCTCCATCGAGGCCGGTGACGTCACGTCGCTTGTCCTTGTGGAAAGCCCGCTCTTTTCATCGTACCTTGATGATGCGCGCTTCTGGGCAGCATGCGAAACGCTCGATGCGCTGGTCGTGCTCCAGTCGCACCGGTGCGAGGCATATCCCCCGAATGCCATCGTCCTGCCGCTCCCACCCTTCTATCAACGGAAAGGCACGCTCAGGAACGTATGCAATCGCCGTCTTGTCCTTTCTGGAGAGGCCGAAGGCGCGGTTGCCGTCCTGCGCGACCTTGGTGCCGCCATGGGCCATGGTCTTTCCCCCTTTGATGCGGTGGCGAAGGAGGCACGAAGCCTCTGCGATGCGTGGTATGAGACGGTTGCGACCTTTACCCCCGTGGAGCTTCCTCCCCAGGCCGGCGTCGAGGGCCCATGCCATCGCTATGTGCCCAATCCCTACCTCGTACGCGGCATGCCGAATCCGAGAAGCAAGCGCGTGGGATTGGATCTCTATGCCGTCGCCAAGGGGAAGGAGCGCTACGTCATACGTGAGGATGTGGCCGAAGACGTTGTCTTTGCCTATGAAAAGGATCCCCGGTACACGCTTCCTCTGCAGCCGTATGAGTGATTCCTCTCCATATTGCACTCTTTTCTTTCCTTTTTTCCTTTAATGCACGTTTCTTTTTCCCGCTTTCGGAATTGCCCGTGTGGGGGATGGCATACATAAATCAGATATGATTATATATCTGGAAGCTACATAGAATTACGGTGGTAAACATGGTAGATATTGAAACATACGTAGAAGACGCCATTGGCGATACTGTAGCATTCCTGCCAAAGCTTGTCGGGGCGCTCATTATCCTCCTCATAGGGTGGCTGGCAGGCAGAATGCTTGGGAAGTACCTTTCCAAGGTGCTGGACCGGGTGGGGGTGGACGATGCCATCCGAAAAACATCCATCGGACAAAACATTGAGAAGTCCGGCCTTAGCCTGGTGCGGCTGTTCGACCTGCTCATACGCTGGTTTGTGTACCTCATAGCACTCATGGGTGCGACAAACGTTTTGGAGATAGAGTTTCTCAGTACCTTCATGGACCGTCTCGTGTCTTACATACCCAATGTCGCAGCATTTCTCATAGTACTCATGGGTGGCTTTGTCCTCGTCGACTTCTTTGCCGACTTTGTACACAAGTTTGGTTCCGCCTCTGAAATAGGGCTTATGGGCCCAGCCGTCACGTTGCTGCGGATATTCTTCTCCTTTGTCGTCGTCGTGCTGGCGCTCACCCAGCTCAAGATAGACCTTGAGATAATATACACCTTCGTGAAGCCCGTGGCGTGGGGCGTTGGCATCGGGGTCGGTGCGGCAATTGCCATCATCTTCGGATTCGGGCTGCGGGACCGGAGCAAGGAGATGGTAGACACCTTCCTCACTAAGGTTAAGAAGTAGGCATTCTTCACCTCTTTTCTTTTTTCCCCTCTCTTCGAATGCGTATTCGAACAACATTTTTTTTCTGCCATGTCCGAATGCCGTAAAGGGCCCCCTGGTGCCCTTATGGTGAAAAAAGGAGTATTCGTACTACTTTTTCTTCGTGCATACGTAATTGGTAACACGCCGGTACGATACGTTTTTATAGTGATTATTTTGGTTCAATGGTAATACAAAAATAAAAATAGTGACATACTAGACAGGATGCATGCACATGGAACGGGAAATGAGTGCTCATGAGCGGCTAGTGCCCCGCGCCACGGGAACAGGGGACCTTTTTGCCGTGCGGGGGAAGCAGCGGTACCTTCTCATCTTGATGTGTATGCTTCTTTGTTCCATCATGCTATCCTTGGCGCTAGGTGCGTATGCCGTTTCTTTGAAGGGCACCGTATCCGTTCTTGTAGCGCACCTTACTCCTTTTGGGGACGTAGGCAGCCTCCATCCCGTGCAGGACAAGGTCATCTGGAACCTACGCTTTCCACGGATACTCGTGGCGATTGTCGTGGGCGTGTCGCTTTCCGTTTCTGGTGCCGTCTTCCAGAGCGTGTTTCGAAACCCTCTTGTCGAGCCGTATATCCTCGGCGTCTCATCGGGGTCCGCTTTTGGCGCAGCATGCAGCATCGTCTTTCCCACAATTTTTTTCTCGGTACAAGGCACCGCTTTTCTCTTTGGTTCCGTGGCCGTCGGTGCAGCTTACGCACTTTCTCGCGTGCGGGGAGATACGCCCGTTATCACGCTCGTCCTCTCAGGCGTTATCATCGGTTCTGTTTTCTCCTCCTTTGTCTCTATTCTCAAATATGTCGCATCCGACACGGCGCTTAGGGACATCGTGTTCTGGCTCATGGGAGGGTTTTACTATGCATCATGGGACGACGTGTTCGTATCATTGCCGATAGTCACCCTCTCGATTCTCTTTTTATGGTCCTATGGGTGGAAACTAAACATCCTCTCCATGGGCGACGAGGAGGCGCGCTGCCTTGGCGTCAATCCAGAACACGCAAAGCTTGCAGTGGTATCTGTCGCTACGCTCCTTACCGCCTATGCGGTGTCACTTGCCGGCATCATCGCGTGGGTCGGGCTCATGATGCCTCATGCCGCCCGATTGCTCTTTGGGCCTGACAACAGATACGTGCTTCCTGCCTCAGCGCTCATGGGTGCGATATATCTCATCGTCTGTGACACGATTGCACGGACCGTAGCATCGGCTGAGATACCGGTAGGCATCATCGCCTCGATTCTTGGCGCCCCTTATCTATGCTACCTTCTGCGCAACAAGGGGCGAGTTATATACGGGTGAATACCATGAACATGATGGATGTTGGGGACCTCTGGTTCAGCTATGGAAAAAAGCCGATTCTTTCAGGGGCCTCTTTTTTTGTAGAGGAGGGCACGCTGTGCGGGCTCTTTGGTCCGAACGGTTCGGGAAAGACGACGCTATTTAAATGCTGCCTCAAATTCCTTGCGTATGCCCGGGGAACAGTCTGCATGGACGGTACGGACATCTCTGGCCTTTCCGTATCGCAGATGGCACGGCTTGTTTCCTATGTTCCCCAGGACCATGCACCACCGTTTCCCTTCTTGGTGAAGGAAATTGTGCTCATGGGGCGTTCACCCCATCTTCGGGGCGTGTTTGGCGCAAGCAGCGAGGATAAGCGGAAAGTGTGTGATGTTCTTGATTCCATGGGGCTTCTCGATATTGCTGACTCCCCTTACAATCAGCTTTCGGGCGGACAGCGACAGCTCGTGCTCATGGCACGGGCCATAGCGCAGGAAACCCCGCTCATGTTTCTTGACGAGCCGACCGCAGCACTCGATTTCTCGAACCAACTCAAGGTGTGGAAGCTGGTACGATCGATTGTCGACGACGGGGTTACGGTTCTCGCCTGTAGCCATGACCCCAATCACGTATCATGGTTTTGTGACAAGGTCGTAGTCATGGGTTCCAACAAGATACTCGATTCGGGACCCCCCGAGGACGTGATAACTGACGCAACACTCGGCACGCTCTATGCCGAACCATGTGTACGTTCATACAGTGGTTCTGTACCCGTCATCATACCCCGATTCTCGCCGGGCCAGATACCTTCTTTCCCGTGGGGGGCATGCCCATGAGAGGTGGCTCCCCTGTCGACTGGAACGATGAGTGGAATGCACGCCTGGATAGCAATATGTCTTCGCGGGCGTGGGGGGACTGTGCCTCGATGTGGGTGACAAAAGAGCAAGCGCTTGCCTATCTCAGGATGTCACGGGAGGATGAAGGTCGCACGAGAGAGGAATTGAACTCCTTGCCCCTTACCCCGGGCTCACGTGTTCTGGACATCGGTGCAGGGCCCGGTACCCTCGCCCTACCCCTCTCACGAATGGTGGCGCACGTTACCGCCGTGGAGCCTGCAGAAGGCATGATTGGAGTGCTCAGGGAGCGCCTTTCCCAGGAATCGGTGACAAACGTGGCATGTATACAGAAGCGTTGGGAGGATGTCTCAGTGAAACGGGAGCTGCCTCAACCGTACGACGTTGTCATCGCTTCGTATTCACTAGGAATGAAGGATATTCGAACAGCGCTCTCTGCCATGAACCTCGCTTCATGCGCCTGGGTCTACATATATTGGTTTGCGGGCATGAAATCATGGGAACAACTGATGGCAGACGTGTGGCCCCGGCTTCATGGGAGGAAATATCAACCTGGGCCAAAGGCAAACGTCATCTTCAACGTCCTTTATGACATGGGGTATTGCCCCTGCATCGATGTCGAGCGCGTTGAGCGCACCAGGGAGTATGGTTCGCTCGATGAGGCAGTCGCTGACTTTAGTCAGCGATTCCGTATCGATACGTCGGAACAAAGGTGTGAGCTAGCAGCGTATCTTCAGGATACACTCGAGCGTGAACATGCACGCTATGTCTACCATGGTTTTCACAATCGTGTCAAACTGTGGTGGCATGTGCATGATTCAAAAGTTATAGACTAGGTGAACCGTATGAACGTACTACGAAAGGGACTCATATACGCAATGATGGCCATCCTATTACTCTCCTTGGCGGCAGCTGGATGCATAGGCAAGGCTGAAACGGGGGACACATCACCGAATGCCCAGCCAACTACCCGCACGATTACCGATATGCGGGGCGTTGAGGTCACGATTCCCGCGACACCCTCGCGTGTTGTCGATATCAGCAGGGGTCTTGTCGATGAGGTCATGTATATCTTTGGGCTTGATGATACCATTGTAGGAGGTAGTTTTTATCAGGGGTCGGTGAAGCCGGGCGAGTATGTATGGGATGACGTAGACTATACCGTCAACACGTACATTTCGATGGTGCTCATGCCACGCCTTGCCGATGCGAGCGAGGTCACCAACGTGGGTGGCTTCGGGGGACCTTATGGTGGTGTCCCTAAAGTTGAGACCGTTCTCTCCCTCGAACCGGATCTGCTTATCCTGCGTGATTTTGGCGGGGATGACGAAAACACCTCGAATTTTATCTCGCTCATTGAGGAAGTTGGCATACCAGTCGTTGTGCTCAAGTACCCCGATTGCTATGCCGTTCCATCCCCCGATAGCATTTACGAGGAAGTACGAGTACTAGGGGCAGTATTTGGGTATGAGGAATCTGCAGAATCCATCATTGTTACAATGAAAAGCCGGGTAGATACCGTCATAGAGCGCACATCAACGGTCCCCGTTGATGAGCGGCCCTCAGTCCTGTTCTTTGGAGCGCCTACCTGGGCAGGAGACCAAGGTGGCGTGGGTGTCGCTTTTGGAACTGGCACTATCGAAGTTGCTTTCCTCAACTCTGTGCTTCACGGATGCTCGGCGTACACGGGAAGTGGCCGTACCCTTGTCTCCTCTGAGCAGGTTCTTGCCATGGACCCCGATGTAATACTACTCCCCACCTGGAGCGGGTACCACCCCCCTCGCCAGCTCTATGAAGCAGCATACAGCGAGATTGCGGACTTGCGCGCCCTGCGGGAAGGGTCAGTCTATGCCCTTGCCACCACACCAGTCAACTCACAGAGGCTCGAATTTTCCATCAACCTCATGATAGCTGCCAAGGCACTGTACCCCTCACTCTTTGATGACATCGACCTCGGTACGTGGATACGTGCGTACCTCTCCGAGTTGTACGGCACCGACGAGGCAATGATAGAAGGGATGGTGGATGCCCTTATGCTCGCGTATCTCGAGATAGCATAAGGACTATCAATGGGCACGCGTCGTGCAGTGTCCGTTAGAACGATTAAGAGGTAAGACTATGAAGATAGTTATCTGTGGAAAAGGAGGAAGCGGCAAAAGCACCATCGCCACGCTTCTAGCAAACGATTTTGTTGCAGCAGGAAAAAAGGTCGTCCTTGTGGATACCGACGAGTCCAACAAGGGGCTTCATCGGTTGGTAGGGACGACACCACCCCGGGACCTTATGGATCATTTAGGCGGAAAGAAGCACGTGATTGAAGCCATGCGGTCATCTCCGCGTGAATCCTGGCCTATGAATTCGCTCACGAAAGGATTCACCCTTGATTATTTCCCCGAAGCGTATGTTAGCCGAACTCGTTCGGTACGCCTGGTGTCCATAGGCAAGATTCATGATTTTGGCGAGGGGTGTGCCTGCCCAATGGGGATGCTGGCGAAAACTTTTCTTGAGGGCCTCACCCTTGCCCCAGATGAGGTTGCACTGGTGGACACCGAAGCTGGTATCGAGCATTTTGGGCGGGGGGTAGAAGAGCGTGCAGATGCAGTGCTCATGATCCTCGACCCTTCGTACGAGTCTGTTCTCCTTGCCAAACAGGTCGCTGAGTTGGTGGGTGTCAAGGGCATTCCGCTCTACTATCTTATCAACAAGGCAGATGAGCAAGTGGCAGACCACATCCGTTCCGCCCTTTCTGAAGACCCGCGAATCGTAGGTGTTATACGACCGGACGAAACCATTTTGGTCAGTGGATTAAAGGGGGATAGCCTCGTTGGAGGGCATCCGGTGACTGCCGCTTTTGTTGCTAAGATGGTATCGGGCTGAGAAGGCCCGATTCTTTTTTCTTTTATACCCGTGTTATCTTTGCTTCAGCCTCGTCAAGCATCTTGGTGCATGTCACCACTATTTCCTTTCCCTTTTCAAAGAGTTCCACGGCTATTTCTAAGGGAAGGTCCCCTTGCTCGAGGGATGACACAATCATTTCCAGTTCCTTGATGCCATCCTCGAAGCTGGCCAGTTCATTGTTCATGGTATTCCTCCTTTTCAATGATTTTTGCGGTCAGTGATCCGTTTTTCACCCTGATAGACACTATGTCGCCTTCGTGCACATCCTTGGTGGTCCGCAGTGCCTGCCCGTCCTTCATGACGATACAATATCCGCGCTCTATGACGGCAAGGGGGTCGAGCGTGACAAGCTTGCCTTCAAGACGCTGGACGAGATGGCGCTGCCGGTCGATATGTCGCCGGTATGCCGCATCGAGTCGCTCGGCACCGAATGCCGCCCCCTGGCGGTGTCGGTCAAGCACCATCCGTGGATGGACCGTTTCCATGCGTGCCAGGAGGGCGGCCAGTTCCGACCTTCTCATATGGAGATACATGGCGGCCACCGAGCGTGACCGTGCATGGAGCAGCTTGAGCCGGTCGAGCTCTTCTGACATGTTGCGCGTCACAAGCACCGCCGCCTGTGTGGGCGTTGTGGCGGCCACGTCTGCCACGTACTCGGCTATGGTATGGTCAATCTCGTGCCCGACACCGCAGATGACGGGTATTTTGCATGTGGCAATGGTGCGTGCCACCTCCTCCTCGTTGAACGGCCAGAGCTCCTCGATGGAACCGCCGCCTCGTGCCAGGATGATGGTGTCAACCCCTGGTATCCCTTCAGCCTTTTTCAGTGCCGAAACGATGTCGTCTTTTGCATACATGCCCTGGACTTTAGCAGGTACGACCACCAGCTCGACGAAGGGGTTCCTGGCAATAAGCTGATTGATGATGTCCTGGAGCGCTGCACCTTCCGGGGAGGTGACAACGGCTATTTTTTTGGGGTATTGCGTTGGTTTTTTCTTTCTTCCGAGGTCAAAGAGCCCCTCTTTTTCCAACATCTCCTTGAGCCGGAGAAAACGGGCATAGAGGGCCCCTTCCCCTTGGTCCTGCACCGTCTCGACAATACAGGTCAGCTTGCCGTAGGGCGCGTAAAAATCGATATAGCCCGTGACCACCATGGTCTTGCCTTCTTGGGGCAGGCAGGCTGCTGCTCCCGCCCGATTGGAGAAGAGGGCGCAGCTGATTCTCGCCGCACTGTCCTTGAGCTCAAAGTAGTAGTGGCCATGGGAGGGCGATACGCGAAAGATTTCCCCAACAACACGTACCCCGCGCAGGTCTGGATTGGCAGAAAGGGTCTTTTGTACAAGGGCGCACAGTTCGGAAACGGTCCGTACCGGTTCCTCCGCGGGGGTAAGCTTCATCTGCATCGGTATTCCTCCCACCTGACGCTTCCGCGTTCAATGGCCTCTTTCAGGCTCCGCTCTACGGGAGAAAGGCGAGACGAACCGGTTTTCACCTCCACAAAGACGACCTCCTCAACACCCTTGCCGTCAAGTCCCTCAAAGACGATGAAGTCCACCGGTTTACCTATGAATCGTGCCTCGGAGGGATTGTGGCCAAAATTGGGTAGGTACGGCGCAAGCTGTTCATTCACCTGGCCGGCAATGACCGCCCTTGAACGTGTTGCGACATCTTTTCTCATGCTGGGAATGGAGCGTTCCCACGCCCTGTTTGCCTTGAGCATGCCGTAATGTGTTCCGATAAAGATGCCGATAAGGGTGGAGACGATTACTGCCACGTAATATTGCCAGTCCATAGGCACCCTTATGTCCATATCCTTATCTGTGTTGTGGTGGCGAGGTGGTAACGAGAACGAGTGGTGCGGGGGAAGGGATTTGAACCCTCGAACTTCTACAAGACTAGGCCCTGAACCTAGCGCCTTTGACCAATCTCGGCAACCCCCGCACTATATGGTGCAGATGAACGTATGTGAATGCGTATTAAAGCTTTTTGCTTTGGGCGATGACCTTTCGTTCGGTGCCGTTGTCCCGTGTTCGAGCGATGGCACCCCCGGGTACCGATACCCGCTATGGGGGTATGAAGACAAAGGAACGGACAATCATTTCCTGGTCTTGGCCGTCTTCGGGCGTCCTTCCCGAATAAAGGTAATAGTTGAGGTGGACCGATTCACCCGCAGGAACAGGCACGTCGCCGGTATACGTCCATGAAGCGTAGGTAAAGCGGGATGCAGCGGGGTCTGAGACATGGCCGGGGAGCGCATGGAATGTTATCGCGTCTTCTGTCCATTCAAAGAGAAGGGTCGAGAGCGCGGGCATCGGTCCGATGGTCCGCCAAGCGATGCGTCCGTGATACGCCGGTTGGACGACAAACTGCACGACCGGCCTTGCGTTTCTCACAAGTACCTCAATGTCAATCTCGTTGTAGTGGGCGGTATCGGCGCCGTATGTGAACAGACCGAGTACCACATGGGGGTCTATGTCGTCAAGCGGGGTATCGAGAAAAAAGACATAGCTGCCGTACCCGAACGTTTCATGGGATATGACTTCTGCGGCATACCATGTCCCGTCACGCTCCCTGATGGCAAGATGAAGGCGTCCCGCCTCGTCTACCCATACCGAATCACCCTTTTGTGAGAAATGGTTGTACTGGGGGCCGACACGGTATGGGGCATACTTCACCGACCATTCGATGCCTGAAAAGAGCACGGTCTCTTGGATTCCTGCCGAGTCGGAAGGGCCCATTGGGGGGTACATCAGCACCGGTTCTGTTCCTTGTGGTGGGGCGACCGGAAATCGCGTCCCAAGGGGGAGGGGGGGTGCGGTGATGCCCACGGCGGGGGGATGCGGCCCCATGTATGCCGCGGCAACGCTTCCAACCAAGGCCACAAGCACAAGGGCAAGCACCACTTTCCCTGGTCGAAAGCGCATATAGTATCCAGGGGGTGCGCGCTACTTAAGCCTTGCGAGGGCGTAACAGTCACGGCTGTGCACATACCGTATCCTCCCCTTATGTGCATTCACATGCGAACCCCATTGCTCCCCATGCCGGATGCACGCTTACATCCTCTCTCCACTTCGCAAACGCCCCGGGGAATACCTTCCGTATCACGGTACAGGTGGCGTTGACGTCCGCGTTGATGGGCGTAACGGTTCCCGACACGAAGAGCCCGCGGTGCCGCGCCTCCCCGCGTATTCCTCGCCGTGCGTGAGGGTGTGGTGGACGTTTTTTGCCGTGCGGCACCAGTACGGGACGTGACCACCCTTACGAGCAACCCTCTGCTGTGCGTGACTAGCATGGCACAGGCGCGAGTACGGTGCATCTATCACCGGTACGAGTGTACGGCAGTAACATGAACAGGCACGTTATGTCCCCAGGGGGGAACGTTATGTTCAGATGTGACTTTTTGTGCGATGCCACAGCACAGCCACGAAAGGTTTATATTGATGCATCCGACTGTTCCCCGTATAGGTGTGTGATATGTACCAATTTTGACTGTTGCACCCGGACTCGCGAACCCATACATGAGGATGCCGTCTGGCAGGGGGTCTCTTTTTGAATAATGGAACTGTGAATGCCTTGACCAATGAAGAAAAGAAGGTGCTGCTTCTCCTGCTTTCGTCGGAAACCGGCGCGGCGTCCCCTGAGGCGCTTGCATCCGGCGATATGGTGGCTGTCGCCATACACCGCGCCTCCCTTGGCCTTGCCTCCCGTGGTTTCATCACCATTGAAGAATCGGTGAAGACCACGCTGCGTATCACGAACGAGGGCGAGGAGCTGCGATCGGTTATACCCGAACGTGCCGTTGCCGAGGCCATACGCGCCACCGGGGGCACGAGCGCCTATCTTGACGAACTGGCAATCGACAAGCGCCTTTCCGGCATCGCCTTGGGATGGCTCAAGAAACGCCAGTGGGCGGAAATGGAAAAGGAAGGCGGCCGCATGCGCGTCACCCTCACCGAACCTGCCATCGAGGCGCTCGGACGCCCGTCCCCGCTCCAGGATGCGCTCGAACGTATCGCCACCGAGGTCGTTATGCTGGAAGAGGTTGACGCCTCCATCGTCTCGGACCTCAAGTCCCGCAAAGCCATCGAGATGCGAACCGAGCGTACGAGGACCCTGGTCCTTACCGACGCAGCACGGGCAGTAGACCCTGCTTCCATCATCATCCGCGAGGAGGTGACCCAGCTTACCCCCGACCTTGTGCGCAACGGGCGCTGGAAGGACGTGCAGTTCAAGCGCTTCGACGTGAGCGTGCCCGTAAAGCCGTTGTATCCCGGCAAGAAGCAGCCGTACCTTGCCTTCCTTGACAGCCTCAAGGCGCAGTTTGTCGCCCTGGGATTCCAAGAGATGCGCGGACCACTCATCGAAACGGAGTTCTGGAACTTTGACGCACTCTTCCAACCGCAGAATCACCCTGCCAGGGACTGGACCGATACCTACCGGCTCATCTCACCAAAGCAGGGACGATTGCCGGATGACGGTACCGTCGAGGCAGTGAAGCGTTCGCACGAGTCGTCGTGGAAGTATGTGTGGGACCCGGAAAAGGCTCGGAATCTCATGCCCCGTGCCCATGGAACATGCCTGTCGGCGCGCCAGTTGCACGCTGGCGTTTCGCTTCCCGGCAAATACTTTTCGATTGCCCGCTGTTTTCGCCCCGATGTCCTTGACCGCACCCACCTTATCGAATTCAATCAGATAGAGGGCATCATCTGTGATGAAAGCCTTACCTTCCGCAATCTGCTTGGTGTCCTCAAACAGTTTGCCGAAGAGATAGCGGGTGCCAGGCAGGTACGATTCTATCCCGATTACTATCCCTTTACCGAACCGTCGGTCCAGATGTCTGCAAAACATCCCGACCTTGGATGGGTGGAGTTTGGCGGTGCAGGCATCTTCCGGTCCGAGTTGACACGCCCTCTTGGCGTTGAGGAACCGGTCATAGCGTGGGGTCTCGGTGTTGACCGCCTCGCCATGTTCAAGCTGGGAATCGACGATATCAGGTATCTCTTCTCAGACGACATCACATGGCTTCGACGAGAGGTGATGATGTAATGCCTACCTTGGAAATATCATGCAAAGACCTTTCACGGCTTCTCGGACGCACCGTGACCGTCGAGGAGCTCGACGACCTCATCCTGTATGCGAAGGGGGAGATAGACGGCGTCGAGGGCGACACGGTGAAGGTGGACCAAAAGGACACGAATCGCCCGGACCTCTGGTCGACAGAGGGCATCGCCCGCCAGCTGCGCGGCATCCTGTCCCTTGAGACGGGGCTTCCCGACATCACGATAGAGGAAAGCGATGTCGAGATCTTCGTAGACCCCGCCCTAGCCGATGTCCGTCCGTACTGTGTCAACGCCGTGGTGAAGGGCCTTGACATTGACGAGGCGTTCCTTTCCCAGATTATACAGCTTCAGGAGAAAGTGGCCCTCACGTATGGCCGCAAGCGCCGGGAGGTGGCGGTGGGCATCATCGACTACGACCGCATCGTGCCCCCCATCTACTATCGAGCAACGGGACCGGAGGAAAACGCCTTTGTCCCCCTGTCCTTTTCCGAGGCGCTCACGCCGAGCGAGATCCTCTCCCTGCACCCCAAGGGGCAGGAATATCGGCACCTTGTGGAGGGGCACGACGTCTACCCACTGCTTGTCGACTCGGAGGGCACGGTCCTTACCATGCCCCCCATCATCAACTCCGAGCACACGGGGAAAGTCACCACCGAGACGAAGAACGTGTTTGTGGATGTCACCGGTTATGACATCGAGACACTCAAGACGGCGCTCAATGTCATCGTGTCTGCCTTTGCCGAGCGCGGGGCAACCATCTACAGCGTCACGGTCCACTACCCCGGAAGAAAGGAGCGCGTCCCCGACCTGACACCCCGGACGTTTTCCGTGAGCAAGGCATATGTACAAAAGACCCTTGGCATGGCGCTTGACGACCGCGACCTCGTGGCCCTCCTGGCCAAGATGCGTTACGACGCGTTTGTCGACGGCGACGACATCGTGGTCTCCTACGCACCCTACCGTGACGACATCATGCATGAAAACGACGTCCTTGAGGACCTGGCCATCGCATATGGGTATAACAGTATGGTGCCGGACGTACCCGACCTCTCGACAACGGGCAGGCTCCTTCCCCTTACGTCCCGTCTTCTCATCGCACGGGAGCTCATGGTGGGGCTGGGATACCAGGAAATCGTCACATTCACGCTCTCCAGCAGCGAGATGCTCTTTGAGCGCATGGGGGTCGCTCGACCGGACGATGTTGTGGAGATAGAGAATCCCGTGTCCGCATCCTGGTCGGTGCTGCGCCCCGCGCTTTTGCCTTCCCTCATGGCGTTTCTATCGAAAAACACGCACAACGACTATCCTCAGACCGTCTTTGAGGTATCGGAGGCGGCCCGCATCGACGAGTCACAGGAAACGGGTGTCGAAAGCGCCTACCGTCTTGCCTTTGCCGCCTGCAGCGCAACGGCAACGTTCACCGAGGCGCGACAGGCACTTGACGCGTTCATGGCCAACTGCGGCATTGCCTTTGAGGTCAGGGGCATCGAGCACCCCTCCTTCTTGGAGGGAAGGGTCGGTGCCATCGTTGTCGACGGCATCGAGCGGGGAATCATCGGAGAGATACATCCCCGTGTTCTCGAGGCATGGGGCCTTGAGCATCCCGTCGCCGCCGTGGAGCTAGCGCTCGAGCGGCTCCTTGAATGAGGAAAGCAGCATGTCAAGGGGGCCTATGTTGCCTGCCTCCTTGGCTTTTTCTGCCGTAAATCCTTGCTCTTTGGCCATCTGCTTTAAGAGGGCGTGCAGGCCGCTGCCGTACTGCATGGCCTTTTTCTTCCGTTCGCAGATTTCCATGGGCAGCCCTTCTCGTTCGGCAAGCTTGCGCAGCACTATCTTGTTCTTTGTCACGTTGATGCGCGCTAGCGTCTCTGTCGAGAGGACGACCGACGCCATACCGGGGGTGAGGTACGGCGTGGTGATGTGGCAGCCATTGGCGTGCGCTGCGAGCTGGTCGCGCTGGAGATTGGTGCGTCCGATGCGTCGGAGGTCCTCAAGCTGCATCTTCTCAAAAGCGGCGGGTGATTCCTTGTACGCTTCCTGATAGCGGTGATAGCCTCCGAAGAGCTCATCGGCCCCCTGCCCAGAAAAGATGAGTCTTGTCTTTGCATGCTTGGATGCAAGGTAGGCGGGAAGGGCAAGCTCGAAGTCAAGGACAGAACACGACGGGCCGATGGCTTGTATGACGTCGCGGGCGATGTCGGCAACCACGTCCTCGTCGAGCTCGATGAGAGAAAGCGACGCACCCATCTCTTCCTCCATCTGGACGGCAAATGCGCAATCCTCTGCGAGGTCCGCGCCGATGGTGAGCAGGCAGACGTCGGCGTGTGAAAGGCTGAGCTTTGCCAGGAGCGCGCTGTCTATACCCCCTGAAAACATGATGGAAAAGGTCGGGGCATGCGCTGCTCTCCGCCCCAGGGCCGCGTCGAGTTCCGCGCGTATGCGGGGCAGGCTTTCATAAAAGTCGGTGCGGTGCTTGCCGAAGGAGAGCTTGGGCCGGCGGTATGTCTTCGTTACACGGCCCCGCTTGACGAGGATGGTGGAACCGTCCTCCATCTGGAGCTTTGGTGGCGCATCCTCGAATCCGCCAAGGGAAGTCGAGAAGCAAAAGGCAGGGTCCTTTTTTATGAAAAGCGGATACTTGCCGTAATAGTCACGTGAAAGGCACAGCTTCCCCTCCTCGAAGGCGGCTGCAACGTATTCCCCGTCGGCGGTGGCCGCGAGCGCGGAGAGCGCCTTGGCGGCATCTTCAACGGTCCCCTCCCGAAGGATGTCAAGCTGTTCATCCGAGTACAGTACGCCGTAAAAGAATCCGTTGCCAAGGTAGGTGCCTTCTTTGCCAACGAGGGCCACACCGGGGTCGCGCACAAAGAGTTCGCGTTCACCACCTTCCTTCACGAGGGCCACAAGCGACTCAAGGTCCTCAAAGGAACCGAACGATCCGCACAGTCCTCCCATGCCCTTAGGTGGGTTGCGGTCTATATATACTTTTTGAAAGTACCTATATTAAGGAAGACACCCTACACCTATGGCATGAAGCAATGGATGCTCGTCCGTGTGGAGGGGAGGGTACAGGGCGTGTATTATCGGGACTCCGCACGCACGGAGGCGAGAAGGCTTGGTGTCACGGGGTGGGTGCGCAACGTGCCAGATGGTTCTGTCGAGGCGCGGATAGAAGGTGACGCCGGCCAGCTTGACGGCATGCTCCGCTGGCTCAGGTCGGGGACCCCCGCTGCACGGGTCGATGCCGTCGTTGTCCGGGCACGTGGCGAAGGCGCTGTTCATGAGGCGTTTACTATCGAGCGGTGAGGCCTATTCTTCTGCGCACTTTTCTAGCTCGATGATGACATTCTTCGGAACGGCGAGGCCTGCCTCGACCTCTACGGCCTTGAGGATGGCGCACGGGACGGGACAGGCCATGTGTTTGATGCATTCCTTGGCCTTTCCGTACACTTTTGAGGTCTCATAGCCATTGTACAGGTCTTCTGCCGCATTGACAATGCCAATGGAGAGCTTCTTTATATGGGCGCAGTCTGAGGTAACGGAAACATAGACATGCTCGGGTGCCACCTTCTTGGCTTCGATGAAGGTTATGAACCCGCATGGCCCGGGGTCGACCTTTGCTCGTGTGGTCATGAACGAGCGTTTTCATCAACATTAATAAGGGTTCGTATCTTGAAATGAATAATATTCAATATAAATAGAATAATATTCTTTCTATATAAAAATACACGTACATATGCAGTACTTATACACCTTGCCCCATATCTCCGACGAAAGTTTTTTATATTACATTTTGAATGTTTGGGGCAACGGTAGTTATTCCATTATTATTTTTGATGACGCTACCGCATTAATCGAAGAGGAGGAAGAAATTTGGTATCTGATCCAAAGATCTTAAAAGAACTTCAAGGGATTGTCGGCGAAGAGCACGCTACTTCTGATACGCACGTTATGTACGCGTATTCGTACGACATGTCCTTCGTCAAGAATAGGCTGCCCGGCTATGTGGCCATGCCTAAGACTGTCGAGGAAGTCCAACAGATCATGAAGATGGCAAACCGAACAAAGACTCCCGTCATTCCGTACACCGCCGGTTCGAACATCGGCGGATTGTGTATCCCGGAAAAGGACGGAAGCATCGTCATGGACATGAAGCGGATGAACAAGATTATCCGTATCGACGAGGAGTCCCGGTTCGCCGTTGTCGAGCCCGGTGTGTCGCACGCCGAGCTTGCTGAAGAACTCTACAAGCGCGGTCTCCGCTTCGGATGGCCGGTCGGCCCACCATCCGCATCCGTCCTTTCATGTGCCATTTGTCACGGTATTGGCGGCATCACTGGCCGCTACGGTCTGAACAGCGAACAGATAACGAGCATGGAAGTAGTGCTCCCCACAGGTGAACTTACCCGTGTCGGTTCCTGCGCCATTCAGAAGGATGCTTGGCACTCGCTCCTACCCCTGCCGCTCGTCGGAGGTCTCTTTACTGGGTGGCTCGGTACTACCGGTGTCGTTACCAAGCTCGGTATCTTCACACCAGCCGTTCCACCGCACGTTGAGATTGTTACGACGGCTACGGACGACCTGCAGGACATGTACAAGTATATGCTTGAGTTCTCCCGATACGAGGCTGCTGACGACCTTACGGCCGTGAGCTGGTGGCTTTCCCAGGTGCCTATACCGTATCCCTACAAGGAAAAGCCGAAGGATGCTCCCGAATGGAACAGCTATGCTGTCCTGTACGCCTACACAGAGAAGGAACTTGAAGCGAAGGTCGAAATGTTCGAGCGGACGGTCAAGAACCAGCAGAAGAACGGCAGCTCGCTCCAGGTTACCCAGTACCCTGAAGAGGCAAAGCGCGCCCGTACGGAGCTTCCGTCACAGATTGTCGGTTCCACAAAGAACTACTCCAAGCAGGCTGGTGGCGGCATTTCATGGCCGGGTACCTTTACCCCTGCAAACAAGTGGGTCCCTGTATGGGAAAAATGGAGAGAGATTTATAAAAAGAGGAATCTTTCCCCATCAGTCCGCGTGACCATGTACCGCGGAACGCACTATGGTATGCTTAGGGCCATGACCCCCATCAACAAGCAGTACCCGGACCAGGTAGAGAACTCGCGGATGGCCATTGTTGAAGCGCTGAAGGTGCTTCTCGATGAAGGAGGTATACCTTACAAGCCGCCTGTGGACTTTGCCAAGGAGATTTATTCACGTGCTGACCCAGGCTACGTTGACCTTATAAAGAAGGTTAAGGACTTCCTTGACCCGAACGAGATCATGAATCCCGGGAAGTTGTGGATTAGGTGATACAGATGGAATGGAACTTTAGGAACGTAGACGACGAGGGAGAACTCAACCTCAAGCACTTCTTCTGGAGGTGTACTGCGTGTGGTACCTGCCGTAGTGGTTACACGTACGGTCCGCCACCCACTTTCAGGAAAATCTGCCCACAGGGTGAGAAGTTCGGATACGAGGGATTCTTCGCTTCAAAGGGCAAGGCTGCCCTTGCCCGCTGGATGACCTCAGACCCCGTCCTCAAGAACGAGTTTGAATGGACCCCAGAGTACCTTAAGACCCTTTACACCTGTATCGGCTGTGCAGGATGCCAGAACCAGTGTCTTATCGACTTCAAGCCCCACATTATCGACACTATCGAGGCCATGAGGGCTAAGGCAGTCAATGACGGCGTCGGCCCACTTAAGGAGCACCACATCCTCATCACCTCAATGAAGAACAACGACAACCCCTACACCGGGCCTCGTTCCGTTCGTGCGAAGTGGATGAAGGGTCTCGAGGGCATCAAGGACATAAACAGCGAAAGCGCGCCTGTCCTGTACTTTGCCGGCTGCACGCCTGCATACAACGCCCCAGTGAAGAATCTTGCTCTCAAGACCGTCAGCGTCTTCAACAAGATCGGCATCGACTACGGTTCACTCGGGAAGAAGGAACTGTGCTGCGGTTCCACCGTGCTCAGGCTTGGTGCCCGCGACGAGTTCAAGCGCATTGCTGAGAAGAACCTTGAGACCTTCAAGTACCTCCACGACGAGCGTGGTGTAGACACTATCGTCTCATCGTGTGCAGGCTGCTACCGGTCACTCCTTGAAGACTATTCGCTCTCAGAGGGATACAAGGACTACATGGACGGCATCAAGGTCATCCACACCGCCGACTTCCTGTACGACCTGTACAAGAAGGGCGAGTTCGAGCCGAAGAATGAGATCAAGATGAAGGTCACCTACCACGACCCCTGCCACCTTGGACGACATGTCAAGGAATGGATCATCGACTGGGATGGCAAGGAGCAGTGGAAGGGTTCCTACATGGGTGTAGAGGATCACGGTACCTTCGAGTCGCCTCGTGAGCTCATCAAGGCAATCCCTGGTATCCAGTTTGAGGAGATGCGCCGCAACCAGAACAACTCGTACTGTTGCGGTTCCGGTGGCGGTGTCAAGACTGCCTTCCCCGACTGGGCTGCCGAGAACGCCGCGCTTCGCGTAGAGGAAGCAGAACAGACTGGTGCAGAAAAGATCATCACCTGCTGCCCGTTCTGCCACGCCAACCTCAACGACGGTGCCAAGGTGCGCAACTCGACGCTTCGGACCATCGACCTTGTAGAGCTTCTTGATGAGGCTCTCTAATCTTTTTTTCATTTTTTTCTTTTTTAGGAGGTTACACAAATGGCTATACAGATAGAACCACTCAAATGCATCAACTGCGGCGCCTGCGAGCTTGGTTGCAGCTTTTACCGTGACGAGGTTTTCACCACCATGTCCGCATCCATCATGATGTACAGGGAGGAAAAGCGCAACTACTTCGGGCTCATGCTCAAGAAGGAGGAGGAAATGGTCCTCGGCAGGCCGGAGGGTGTAGAGGTCCAGAAGGACGGTGAATCGTCCGGTGAGGAGGAGGCCAACGCCTCAGCAAAGCCCATTCTCATGCGGGAGCCGTGCGACGAATGCAAGAACGCCATGTGCGTTCGTTTCTGCCCAACCGGCTGTTTGACAGAGGTGGACTAAATGGATAACATGTACACTGAATATTATCTCGTCGTTGACCTTGCAACCGGTACGGCCGAGGAGATCGAGCTTGAGGAGGAATTCGTCCAGGAGTACGTGGGCGGAGCAAAGCTCAACATGGCCCTGTACGAGGAGCACAAGGACGGAGAACCCATCGTTCTCGGTACCGGCCTCTTCACCGGCACGCTTGTCCCCGGGTCCTGCCTTGGCGTCATCACAGCCAAGAGCCCCGTCACCGGAAAGGTTGCCCACGCCCCTTTTTCATGGGGAGCAGGCGCTGAACTCAAGCTTACCGGATACTCCTTTGTCGTCATCAAGAACGCCGCCGAGGCGCCGACGTACCTCTGGCTCCACGATGAGATTGCCGACTTCGTAGATGCATCCGCCCTCTGGGGCAAGAACGTCTGGGACGCGGTAGACATTATCCGTGACGAGCAGGGAGAGGACAGGATCCAGGTTCTTTCCATCGGCAAGGCTGGCGAGAACAAGGTCACCACAGCCCAGATAGTGAACAACTACTGGGGAGACGGCGACCGGTTCGGATTTGGTGCCCTCTTCGGTGCCAAGAACCTGAAGGCCGTAGCCATGCGCGGCATGGGTGAGCTTGAGATCGACGACGCCGATGCATTCATCGAGAAGACCGAGGCGCTTCTCGGGGTTGTCAAGAAGCAGATTGCAGGAAAGTCCGGCTTTTCAGCACTCGACTTTGCAAATATCCCCGCAGCGCTCAAGGCAGCAGCCGAGAAGCAAATGCACCGTGTCGAGGCAGACTTCAACAACCCCCTGCCATACAAGTTCTTCCTCAAGTACCGGGAGGACCCTACGACCATGGCTTCAACGAAGGTTGAGGAACCTGGCGTGCTCGTCTCCGACCCCATCGGATACGCCGCCCTTGGTGCAGCTGTCGCCCCGGAGGATGCGGCAGAGGTCCTTGAGGCGTGCTTCAAGCTTGGGCTCAACCCCGTCGCTGTTGCAGGTAAGCTCACTGCCAAGGACAAGGCAGGTGCCATTGCAGAGCTCGAGAAGATGGCTGAATCGTCAAAGGCAGACGCATTTGACGCGGTCTTGAGTCCCTTCGCTCCAGCGAGCGAGCGCGCAGAAGCGGCATACATTGCCGGTATCTGCCCTGTGCTTGCCGCCGCGGCAGAGGCGCTCAACGCAGAGGCACTCGCAGAGCTTGCATCAATCGGCACTGGACTCGACTTTGATGCAGATGCTTTCAAACTGTAGGAATCGTACTTTTTCGATTCCTTTTTTTTTCCTTTTTAAGGTGGAGTGGACGGTTGGAACGCATCACTATGGCGAAGTCTCTAAAGATAGGCATCTTTATTGGAAAGGGTGCTTCATATTCGTGGATATGGTTTGTAAAAACGTTCGATGCCCTAGATTTTAATGATATTTTCTTCTTGGACGAGAACGATGTTTTGCACGGTCAGCTTGACCATTTCGACTGCTTCATCCTCCCTGGGGGGGATCCCTTCCAGGTGGCCGAAGGTCTGGGGGAACAGGGCCTGTCCCTCGTCAGGTCGTTTGTGGAACGGGGCGGCACGTACATCGGAGTGTGTGCGGGCACGTACCTTGCCCTGCGATTCTGCGAAGATCCCATGCCGTGGCTAAATCTGGTGGATGTTCCTATACGGAACTATGCCAGAACACCTCCTGAGGCAGTTCGCATGCAGTACAAGTACCTTGTGCCGTACCGGGATGGATTCGTCTTCCATCCGGTGCGCGGCTCGCTCGAGGTGACAACGGGGGACGAGGTCTTTAAGGCCCCGCTCTATGGAGGGCCCCCCATGGTGGCACCACCGGAGATGCGGCTGCTTGACTACAGCGGATTCGATGCAAAAACCCTCTATCTTATTGATGAACATGAGGCACAACGGACGATGCTCGGGCATGCTGCCGGCATACGAGTGCCGGTGGGAGGGGGCAATCTCTACCTCTTTGGCCCCCATTTTGAGCATCCGCATTATCCGCGGGCAAACCAATTCCTGCACGAAATTCTCTGCACGATATCTCCTCTGGCCGACGGGCCCCCGGCTTTGCCGGTGACCCTGCTCCAAGGACCGGAACTGCGGCGGTGGGTCACCTCACTGCGGCGTGACGTATCGTCGTCCCGCGTCCTTGCAAACGGGTTGACCGACCTGCGCTGGAAAATCGGGGAAAAGGTCTGGGAGGATGAGAAGATTCTTTACTTTGTGAACGAGCTTCTCAAGCTGCTCAAGGACCTTACACGTTACGACGTGCTCCCTGTCTGCGACCCCGCGTCGCTTCGTCGGGAGGCGCAGAACATGCGTATGCATCTTGCAGAGATACGCGTCCTTTCCAAGGATGGCATGGAGACTACTCGCCAGGCCAGTGCGCTCATAGATTCCACCAAGAAGCTCTCAAAGGGGCTGTATGAATCGTATTTTATGTTCAAACGTCAACATTGGTGGTCAAATGGAGAAAACAACAGAACTCATAGTTAAGGAGGGAAATGGCTTTGCGTGCATCCAATGCGGGCGATGCACGGGGTCCTGTCCTTCCGGAAGAGAATGTGGGCTTCGAACACGCCGCATCGTACACATGGCCAAGCTCGGCATGGAAGTGTACAAGTGTGACGAGCTGTGGGACTGCACGACCTGCTTTACCTGCCAGGAACGCTGTCCAAAGGAAGTGAAGATTACCGATATCATCATCGAGCTGCGGACTCTTGCCGTCAAGAACAGCTTCTACCCTACGATGGCCGACGTGCCAAAGATAATCATCCAGAATCTGTACCGGACGGGAAATGGGCAGCCGCTCTCACCGGAGGTATCGAAACTGCGTTCAATCATCGGCCTGGACAAGGAGCCCAACGACATTGCCAAGAATAAGGCTGCCTTAGCCGACTTCCAGAAGCTCCTCGACGGGCTGCCGCTCATGCGCTGGGGTGGTATCTGATGGACTACGCCTTTTTCCCAGGATGCATCGCGAAGAACGTCTATCCCGGCATCGAGAAGGCGACACGCATCGTCTTTGAGAAGATGAATGTCGGCCTTCACGACTACCCGTACTCGTGCTGCCCT
>JAHKLV010000197.1 GCA_020854925.1 Candidatus Methanofastidiosia archaeon
AGCAATCTTTGCTATGTTCGAAAGGGCAACAACGAAGAGACATGCAAGAAAGAACATGGTGGCATCAAGCCGCAGCCCGCGCCGCCAGATGAGAAAAGAAAGGAACGATGAAACGGGGATAAGCACCAAGGCGGACCCAGCATAGGTAAGAACGTCCATAACGGCGAGTAGCCAGGACGGCGCGGTATCGGATAGTAAGCCGAGAAGGGAAGCATCGAGACCGCCGGCACCGCCGGCATCCGCAACCCTCGCTAAGGAAAGAAAGCAGAACGCCGTACAGAATCCCGCGGCCAACGTACGCCAAAACACCCTTTCCATACCACTATAGCACAGAAGGGGAATATATAGATGACGAAAGAGAAACGAACCCTTAAATGGTAATATGACATAAAACTATAGTATGGCCACATCGCTAGGGGATGCCATAAAAACGCAGTGGCGGGTCTTTCTCTCCGACCGTTGGAACATCTACATGCTCATACTGGTGCTCATGATACCCGTTGTCTATGAATCGCTTCGATTCATGCCGGTGGAAGAAAGCATGACTCCGCATACCTTTTCTCCCGCACTGACCATCTGGCTTCAGGAACGCCTGGGAACGGACGGCCTCATCGCGTATGCGGCATCATACTACTATGTTATCCCGCATATCCTCCTCATGGCGGGGCTTGGGCCGCTGTTTCTTTTTGCTAAGCGACGCCCCGCGTGGGTTTACCTGTCCATGGCGCTCGCCATATTCATACTCGATTCGGTCATCTATGTGCTTTATCCCGTGGCGCCCCCCGTGCGCCTTGACGACTCCGGGGTGGTGCCGATACGGATAAATCTGTTCGCCTTGTCCGAGACAACGATAACGGCACACTACTCGGCGATACCATCTGGGCACATTTTCACAACGGTGCTCGGATTTCTCATAGCATGGCTTGAGCGTTGGAGGCGGGTGGCGGCACTCTATGCGGCAAACACGATTATCATGACAGGGGTCATCGTATATCTGGGAGACCACTACTTCATCGATGCCGTGGCAAGCCTGGTGCTGGTGGGTGTGGTGTATGCCGGTGTGTGGGGTATCGCACGAAGGACGCCCCAGGTACAAAAAAGATACGGGGAGACGCTCAAGATGACGTCTTTTGCGCCTGACGCTCCTTACGAATCCTGCGCACCTCGTCGGCCAGAAGCTTGAGCGTCTTTGTCTTCGTATGACGCTTGGCCACGACGAGCCTCCCATCGAGGGGCTCGTCGGCGGCCCGGTCCTTCGGATAGCACTTCTCCTGCTCACGCTGGCACGTGATGCCAAGGTTATGTGCCGCCTTGGAAAGCTCTTTAAGGTCGGGGTCTTGGACAGCCAGGCCACGGGGGAGCTTGCGACCCCGCGAACGGGGCCTGCGGGCATCGATATTGGCCAACCAGAGCACCATGGTATCGTCTGCCATAAGAGTTACCTCGTCACCTTTATTTCCCTTAGCTCTTCGAGCATGGCAGCGTGCCTCGGCTGTGCGAACAGGTCACGTGCGGGCTCAAGAAGCTGTGTAAGCGCCTCAGCCACGGCCTTCTTGAGGTCCATGGGATGGAGCTCTCCAGCCGCAAAGGCGGTCTGTAGGCTTTCAAACGTGGGATAGACGACATCGCCGCCGAACTTTGCGGGACGCGATACCTCAAGGGCAAAGCCCTCATTCCTAAAGAGGAGCGACTGTGCCCAGTCGAGCACCGGATTGAAGTCTATGTTTCCCGCGGGGCAGAACGCCAGGCGCAACTTCTCACGGATCTCCTCCGGAGAATCATGTATGAACACTGCTGACTTGGGAATGGATTTGCTCATCTTCATTTGGGAAAGAAGCTCACGCATCTGGGATTTTTCTACCGGCCACACCGGCGGCTGGTTCAGGCCAAGAAGCAGTTTGTGGTGGACGGCCACGGGCTTGTCCCGGCCGATCTTTGGCGCCACCTCGCGCGCTATGACGTGCGCCTTGCGCTGGTCGATGCCGGAATGGACGAGGGTAAGGTCCTGTGAGAAGATATCTGCCACCTGCATGGGGGGGTAAATAAGCTGGGCGAAGTTCACGTCCTCCTGCTGCTGGCGCCCCATGATGGTTATCGACTTCCGGACGCGGGCAAGGGTGAGATTCTTGGACACGTTGATAACGGTGGCCCAGTAGTCGGGGTCGTCGGCGTACAGCTCGGACCCAAGGATATAGCGAACCTTGTCGGGGTCGCCGCCCATTATCTTGACAGAGACGGCCATTCCTTCCTTGAAGTAGCCCACTGCCACCTTCCGGATGGTATCCATGTCCCCTCCAAGCTTGTTGTTAATCCAGGCGTGCCAGTCTGCAAGGAAGATGCGGCACGTGATGCCAGCCTTCTGGAAGTCCGCAATCTTGGCGCCGGCCATGAGGCCTGTTCCAAGGTGTATGAGACCCGATATCTCGAATCCGATGTAATGGTCGATGGCCCGTCCCTCGTCAAAAAGCACCCGAAGGTCCTCTTCGGTCAAAACTTCCTCCGTGGGGGACCGTACAACGTATGCCAGTTTCTCTGCTGTGTCCATGCTACCACTTCTTTATAGCCCGCGCAATGGTGCCCTCGATGCATATCTTCGAAAAGGGATTGTTGATGGTGTTCGATGTCACAATGGATATATTGTACTTCGCCAGTCGTTCGATAGCATTTGATGAAAAGATGCCGTGCACGGCTATGACATGTATGGAACCTGGATTGTACGCTTTTATAATCTTTACGGCATTCTCTATGGTGCGCCCGGTGGAGATGATGTCGTCGATGACTAGGACGTCCCTGCCGGTGAGTGACGGAAGCTCGCCCGTCGTGCGTACCTCGCCCGTGTAGACATCACGCTTCTTGTCAAAAAATACGTAGTCTGTCTCGAGGCGTGTGGCAATGGCATCGGCCCACTTCTCGCTCTCGTTGTCGGGGCCGATGACAAAGGGATCGTCGAGGGCAAGGTTTTGCACGTGCGCAGCTATGGCGTCCATGACGCTCAAATTGACGACACGCATCCGCTTTTCCCGGTCCATGATGTCGGAGAGGCGGGGGATATGCGCCATGAGCGTGTAGAGGCGGGAAATACCCGCTTCTGAAAGCAGCTCAAGAACGTACTTGAGCGAAAACGGCTCACCGTGGCGAAACGACTTGTCCTGCCTGCCGTAGGGGAGATACGGGATGATGGCATCGATGCGGGACACATCCATGTCGACAAGGGACTTTGCCGCAAAGTAGTATTCCATGAGGTACCGGTTGGGATTGAAGTTCGAATACTCGAGCTGATTGAAAAGGTAGGCTACATCGACCCCTTCGATGGACGATATGCGCGGACACGCCTCGCCGTCGGGAAAAACACGCATTTCTATGGGGATATGCTGCACTTCGAGATCTTTGGAAAGTTTTTCCAGCAATTCCGTATCGGGACCCACTATTGCTCTCATCACACCTTACAAGAGGTCCAAATTTAAAAACGTTCCTAATAGGATTCAAAGGAGCTTGAGGTCGCCGGTGATGCGGTCTATCTCCTGCTCCGGGGCTGGGCCGATGCCGCACACCGTGGTGGTGCCGGGGGCGACCTCGGTGAGGCCCGCATCCTGTATCATGCAGACCGTTAGGCCGTGCGTCTTGGCTATCATGAAGTACCGTATCATGTGCGTCTTGTCATCCACGGAAAGGACCACCTTCTTCTGTCCCTCGTCCACCCAGTGTGAAAACCAGTCCTTGTTTGCCTCTTTTGCCCGCAGGGCGCAGGTGACGGCTGCGTGCGCCACCTGTACCGCCAGTTTGCCCCGGCTCAGCTTGAGGTCCCGGCGGGCGAGGATGACCATCTTGTACTCAAAGCTCATGGTGCTCACCGAGATACAGATACTTGTTAAGTTTGCGTGAGTACCCGCTCCATACGGTGCTTCGGGCGACGTCAAGCTCTTCACGGACCTTGAGGAACTCGGCGGTCTGTGAGTCGCACAGGTCTGCGTGATAGAGGGCGCAGGCCTCTAGGATCATGGGCTCTGTAGGGGACCCCCACTCCTTTTTTCCATGATGTGAAAGAATCATATGCAAAAGGCGTCGCTCGAGGTCCTCGGGAAACCCGCGGCAGGTCCGTATCCGGTCCCGAACCATCTCGAATCCGATGACGATATGGTCAAAAAGCCCCCCTTCGGGGGTGAGGTCGATGACGACGCCAACGTCGTACGTTCGGATCTTCCCCACATCATGGAGAATGGCACCGGCAAGCAGAAGCTCGCGGTCCAGCTCTACGTGCGAACGGGCGATGGCATTGCAGACCGTCATCACACCGTACGTATGCTCGATGAGCCCACCCAGATAGTTGTGATGGTGAGACTTCGCGCAAGGTGCAAGGAGGAACCGCTCGACAAATCCCTGGTCCTCGAAGAACTTCGCGAGAAGCATGCGCAGATGCGTGTTGGAAAAGGCCCCAACGATGCTTTGCATCTTCGCAAAGACCTTAGCGGTGTCTATGGGGGCGCTGTCGATAAAGTAGGAGATGTCGTACACCTCCTCGCGCTGAATGCCCGTTGGGGTAAAGAGCACCTGTACATGGCCATTGTAAGACGTCACATTCGCACGCAGGCGCACCACGTCACCGATATTGAATCGTTCTGACGCATCTTCGGCGCCATCCCAGCATTTGCCCCACATTTCGCCGGTCTTGTCCTTGAATTTCACCTGCAGGTAGCGCCCTGGTTTGGACTTGAAGTCAAGGAGCTCCTTTTCCAGGACCACGAGCACGGTGTCAACAGCCATGCCGTCCTTCATGTCGGCGATGTAGAGCTTGTCCTCCATGGAACAACCTCGGCACCGGGAGTATAAAAAAGCTCGTACTACGGGCACGGCATGAGCGCTAGGGGGCGTGCAAGGTGACGACGGGCGATGACAGGCACCTCATAGCGCCCCGGATGCACGCCGCGCTCGACGGCCACCTTGGAAACAGCATCCCACGGCACTTTTGCTCCGCAGCGTCGGCACCGGTAGCCCTGTGATAAGCCGATGGACTGCATGGACGTCCCGCAGCACTTCGGCACAACAGGCCGGACAAGGGAGGCAAGGGTGTGGATCTCAAGCTTTTCCAGATTGATGGTGAGACCAAAGGGCGTTTCCATGACACC
>JAHKLV010000005.1 GCA_020854925.1 Candidatus Methanofastidiosia archaeon
CACGTCGATGGACTGCCCCACCGCGAGCGGCGTGTTCCATATCGCCATGAAGTGGGATGGATTCCCGTGGGGCGAATAGGTGAAGAGGATGGGTGACGTTACGGTTACATCGGCTCCTTCAAGCTTCTGGTAGAGGGTGAGCCGTACGTTACGCGTTCCGTTGTTGGTGACCACAAAGAGCTTGCCGAGGTTGGTCTCCGCCTCATTGTTGACGCCGGCAGGTAGGTTGAGCCGTACGGCGCCGTTGGCATCGTATTCGACATACGGGCTTGCGGACTCTATGGCCAGGAGCGCCGATGCGTCGCCTGCCACTTCCACGAGGGCAGACCGCTCCGCGTTGACCGAGGTAAAGGCACCGGTGTACACGGCGACGAGTGCTCCGGCCAGGATAACAAGAACAAGAATGATTTTTTTCTGCATGTGCTACACCTACGTGAAATGAATATATGTTCATATATAAAGGATACGAAACACAGGTCAGGAACACTGTTTTCCTGCGATGCGGGCCGTGCGTGTCAATCCCATGCCTCCTACGACGCTTCTCGTCATCCCCTTACCGTTCATGTCTCTTCATTTGTGGTGTGGGGAGGGGGTTTCCCCCGACAGGACGCGTGCCCTCCCTGATCTTTTGCGCCTTCTGCCCGTTCCATGAAGCTGAAGGTGTCCACATCCACCAGCCCCCTGTCGGTGAGCTTGAGGTGCGGGATAACGGGCAGCGCCATAAAGGAGAGGGTGGTCACGGCGTTATCCATGGTCACCCCGTGAGCGGAGAGGAATCGGTGCACGCCGCGAACGTCCCGTGCCACCTCTTCCGGGTCCCGTGTGCTCATGAGCCCCGCCACCTCCAGGGCGACGGTGCAGAGGTCCCGGTCGTCACAGGCCGCTATGCCTCCGCCCATGGCGGACACCGTCTTCATGGCCTTGAGGATGAGCGTATCTGATGAGCCCGTGGCCACGATATTGTGGGAGTCGTGGGCGATGGTCTGTGCAAGCGCGCACTTCTCCATGCCAAAGCCGTCAACATAACATGCCGATACCGAACGCCCACCGTAACGGTCCGCCACCACCAGTTTTTGCCATCCCTGAACATGCCCCCTCAGGTGTGCGGTGACGAGGCTCCCGTCCACGGCGCCGATGGCGTGATGGCGCCACCCCGGGGGGACGGCGAGGTCTGCGGAGGTGACGTTTCGCGCGTGCATGACGCGCACGGGACGCGGGGCTGGTGGCAGCGGGACACAGGCAGTACCGCCCTTTGCCACCAGGCGCCCCCGGTGATAGGCATGGCGTGGGGTGAAGGCGGTGAGATTGCCAAGAACGAGGAGGTGTGCCGGGCGGCCCGGCGCTATCTCCCCCGCAGAAAGGCCGTAGTGCCGTGCAGGGTTCCATGTTGCCATCCTCAGCGCGTCGACAGGGTCTTTTCCCTCTGCAACCGCGAGCGACAGGATGTGGTCCATGTGCCCCCTTGCTAGGAGGTCCCCCACGTGGCGGTCGTCCGTGCAGAAGGCGAACGCCTCCTCCAATCCGATGAGGGAGGAGAGATTCCGGGCGCTTGAGCCTTCCCTGATAAGGATGCGTAGTCCCGCGGAAGCCTTTTCCCGCGCTTCATCGAGGGTGGTGCACTCGTGCTCCGTGCTCGGCCCCGCCGATACGTACGCTGCAAGGTCCTGTCCTGAGAGGCCGGGGCAGTGGCCGTCTACGGGGTTTCCCGCCTCCCTGGCGGCGGCAAGCTTCGCTCGGCAGTCCGGGTCGCCGGCAATGACGCCGGGATAGTTCATCATTTCCCCGAGCGCCACCACGCGGTCGAGGGACAGGAGCGAGCGTATTTCATCCGGGCCGAGGGTGGCACCCGACGTTTCGAACGGCGAGGCGGGAACGCAGGACGGGGCGGCAAAGTAGATGTCGGCATACGCCCTTTGTGCGTCCTTCATCATGAGGGCGATGCCGTCCATGCCGCATACGTTGGCAATCTCATGGGGATCCGCCACCACCGCGGCGGTCCCGTGGGGGGCCACGCACCACGAGAAGGCCGCCGGCATGAGCATGGTGCTCTCGATATGGATGTGGGCGTCGATATAGCCGGGAACGAGGTACGTGTCGTACGGCCCCCCGCCCGGCTCAACCGCCGTTACCGTTTCGCCGAAGGAGACGGTTCCGGGATAGATATCCCGTGCCACCACATCCACGATATTCCCCGAGATGCGCATGACGCTCCATGGGGGGCTGACCTCTTAAGCCTGTTGCAGGCGCATGGCATCCTGACATTTCCGAACATTCTTAAGGTCTGAACGGCATAGGATACGGGGGAGATGGAATCATGAATGTCAAGGCATTTGCAAACGAGCCCCTTTCGGATTTTGCCGAAGAGGGGACACAACAGGCATTTCTCGACGCCCTGGCGGCGGTCCGGAAGTCCTTTGGCGCCGAATATCACATGGTCGTCGCCGGGGAGGAACGGGCCTCCGAGCATGTCATCGAGTCCCGCAATCCTTCACGCCCGGAAGAGATTGTCGGCATCGTCCACGCGGGAAGCAAGGCGGTGGCTGCCGAAGCCGTCGAAGCCGCCCACGTGGCGTTTTCCGACTGGTCGCACCGGCATGCGAAGCACCGCGCCGCCTGCCTCTTCAAGGCAGCCGCACTGCTGAGGCGTCGCCGGCACCTCCTGTCGGCAACCATGGTCTACGAGGTGGGAAAGTCCTGGGCGGAGGCGGACGCCGATACCGCCGAGGCCATCGACTTTCTCGAGTATTACGCCCGTGAGGCGCTTTCGCTCTTTGGGGACAGGGACGTTGCCCCCCATCCCGGGGAACTTACCACGTACCGGTACCTGCCGCTTGGCGTCGGTGCCATCATCCCACCGTGGAACTTTCCTTCGGCCATCCTTACCGGCATGACCTCTGCAGCACTGGTCACGGGCAATACCGCCGTCCTCAAGCCTGCATCCGATGCGCCTGTCACCGGCGCACGTGTCACCGCCATCCTCCATGAGGCAGGCATACCCCGCGAGGTCCTCAGCCTCGTTCCCGGTTCCGGCAAGTCTGTGGGTGAAGAGCTGGTCATCCACCCCCTCGTTCGGTTCGTGAGCTTCACGGGATCACGTGAGGTCGGCACGCGCATCTACCAGCAGGCGTCCATCGTCTGGAGCGGGCAGCGCTGGCTCAAGCGCGTGGTCACGGAGATGGGGGGGAAAGACGCGCTTATCATCGACGACCCCTGCGACATTGAGGCCGCGGTGCGCGATACGGTCGCGTCCGCCTTCGGATTCCAGGGGCAGAAATGCTCGGCCTGTTCCCGTGCCATCGTCGTCGAATCGGTCTACAAGGCCTATATGCGCCCCCTTATCGACGCCGTCAAGCGCCTGACCGTGGGCGATGTCGAGGACCCGGGGATGTACATGGGGCCACTCTCGTCGCGCCAGGCCTTTGAGAAGGTGCTCTCCTACATTGAGGAGGGAAAGCGGGAGGCGACGCTTGCCCATGGCGGCAACAGCATCGGTGAGAAGGGCTTCTTTGTCGAGCCCACGGTCTTTGTGGACGTCCCTCCCGATGCGCGCATCGCCCAGGAGGAGATCTTCGGCCCCGTCCTCTCCGTTATCAAGGCATCGGATTTCGAGGAGGCGCTTTCCATCGCCAACGGCACGGAGTACGGCCTTACGGGGGGTATCCACTCCCTGGACCGCGAACACATCGAGCGGGCGAAGCGTTCGTTCCACGTGGGAAACCTCTACGTGAACAGGAAGATAACGGGGGCGCTGGTGGGCGTCCAGCCGTTTGGCGGATTCAACATGTCGGGGACATGCTCGAAAGCGGGGGGACCGGACTACCTCTCGCTCTTCGTGCAGGGCCAGTCCATCGCCGAGCGCCTCTAGGCCGCAGGCTGGGCGGGGGGGCACCCCTCCGCCGGCTCCACCGGGTCGACGTGCACGGTGACCAGCACGTCGCTTCCGCAGCAGGCGGCTATCATCTCCTCGGCCGCCTCGGTTAGCGCATGCGCGGTGAGCAGGTCCATGTCGCTTCGCACCGAGATATGGCATTCCACCGCAACGGTGGAGCCTATCCTGCGCGTCCGCAGGTCGTGCACGTCCTCCACGCCGTCAAGCCCCGCCACGAGCTCGGTGATGCGCTCCTTTATCGTCGGGTCTATGGAGCAGTCGAGCAGCTCGTCGACGCTCGTCCTCATGATGTTCCACGCCACCTTGAGGATGAAGGCGCTTACGGCCGCTGCGGCAAGAGGGTCGAGGAGGACCCACCTGCCGCCAAGGGCGATGGCGCCCCCGACGCCAGCAACGGTGCCCACCGACGAGAGCGCGTCTGAGCGGTGGTGCCACGCATTGGCGACAACGGCCTCGCTGCCCAGCGCCTGCCCTTCGCGGACCGTATACCGGTAGAGCGTTTCCTTCGCGGCGATGGAGAGCGCTGCCGCCACAAGCGCCAGCGACTTTGGCACGGCGGGCAGGATGCCTTCGGACCCGCGGTAGATGCTGAG
>JAHKLV010000101.1 GCA_020854925.1 Candidatus Methanofastidiosia archaeon
ACGAGGTTGTATCTGATTCAGAAATGATTGCGTACTGCAACGACCAGATAACGAAGAGCGAGATGTACCCCTTGCTCGCTACCCAATATGACCAAGCACTTTCCCTTTTTAATGCCCGCAACTATGCCGGGGCTGTTGACATCTTCTATGCTGTTCGTGAGGGATATGAGGGCATAGGTGATGAAACGCGTGCTCAACAGGTCGCTGTGTATATCACCCATTGTGAGGATTATCTGGCTGCGGCCTCTTTCCTCTCACAAGGAATGACTGCCTTAGATGATGAGCTCTATGATGATGCCATAGCGTTATTTGCTCAGGCTAGGGAAATATATGACACATATGAGGACGAGGAAAAAGTAACCCAGTGTGATAGCAACATTGCCATTGCAGAACAGTTCAAGGAGATGCAGGGAACCCCAGTGCCTACGACCTTACCTCCTGACCAGGGTGGTGATTCTGGTTCCTATGGGGGGAATCCCTACGTGATATACGGGGCCTTGGCCATCGTTCTTGGCTGTTTTCTCGCCATTGTTGGGTATAAGGTTCGTTCCTCCCTTCCCAAAAAGCCAGCACCGGAATATCGTTCCCACTCTGAGCCTGCACAGAAGCAAACTGCCTTAAGTCAAGTATCTCGAAGGCTTCTTGACGATGTTCCATTTGGGCCTGCCGAAGAGGACATCTTTACCACCGTATCCCCCCAAAAGACTGAAACTCGCACTTCTGGGGAATCTCAGCATGTCAAGCACGCTTCCGCTATCCCTCAATCCATCACTGCTACTGAGCGGATCATTCCCCGTGAATCCCGTCCCCTTTCCTCTGACGATACCCTTCAATCGCAAGTGATTGAGAAGAAGAATGAACTACTCTACTTGTTTGTCATGTGGACCGAGGCGTTGTACAAGGACCTGAGGAAAGCTGCTCCCAGCGAATATTTCGCACTTCGTGGCCGGCTCGACCAAATGTATGCCTTCTATTCCCGGAGTTTTGCTTCCGACGAGCGATATCTTGATAGGGATTTGTTCTCCCGGGCTCATTCCGGTCTTAACGCCTGTCAGAATGCTCTCAACGACCTTATGGAATCGGTATAGGTGGCCCTCGTGCTCGAACATCGTGAAGGGCTTGCCAAATTTTGCGCCCCGTTGTATGATACGATTACTTCGCGCAACGAGGTATTTTATAATCCGCTCATGCGTCTCAATCGTGATTTGTCGGTTCTTCATGCATCGGCCCTGGCCCCCGGACGCACTATTCTTGATGGAATGGCAGGAACGGGGATACGATCTCTTCGCTATATGCTCGAGTCTGGGCACGAGGTCCATGCTAATGACCTCAACCCCCAAGCCACCGCATTGATTGAGCACAATATGCATCTCAACGATGTAACAATGCGGGTAACGCAGGCTGATTTCAACGTACTTGAGGGCAAATACGATATTGTAGAAGTTGATCCGTTCGGTTCACCGGTGCGTTATCTCAACCCCGCCTTGCGCCTTCTTAAGAAGGAGGGTCTGCTCTTTGTCACCGCTACGGATACGGCGGCGCTTTGTGGAGCCTCCTATGCTGCCTGCAGGAGAAAGTATGGCGCCCGCCCTCTTCGCGTGTCTTTTTGTCATGAGGTCGGGCTTCGTATCCTTGTTGGCTACCTGGTGCAACAGGCTGCTGCCTGGGGGTACGGCCTTACACCCCTTCTTTCGTATGTCAAGGATCATTACATGCGCGTCCAGGCACGCGTGTTACGGGGCAAGAAGCGTGCCGATGCATCCATTGACCAGATTGGCATACTAAACTACTGTCCACGATGCTCAGAGCGCCTTTGCACGGCCACACCGCGATACGAGTGTGCATGCGGTACCTCCTTCGAGCATGCGTATCCCTTGTGGTGCGGCTCTTTGCACGAGGGGAATACAATCGATGCAATGCTAAAAGAAGTGCCCTGTTCACATATCGATGCGCCTGGGGAGACAGAAGCGTTTCTTCGAATGCTTCGAGAGGAGTCCCATGCGCCTTTTTTTTGGGATTCACACGACCTTTGCGCCAGGATAGGGGTTCAGGTCCTTCCTCTTGCTTACATCCTTGAGCAGCTCACTGCTGCAGGATTTGAGGCGACGCGCACACATTTTTCTCCTATGGGCTTTCGGACTGATGCTCATCTTCCAGACCTTGTTCGTGTGCTGGCATCCTGAATCCCTTGCCGATAAGGTACATTTCCACGCTACGTTTTCTGGTCGAGGGAGGCCTGAAACGCTTCGTGTAGGCAAATTCCTGTTTCATTTCAAGAAAGAGTTCTTCGCTTTCTGCGCTTTGGAAAATCTTTGTAAGGAAGATTCCGCCAGGCTTGAGCGTTTTCCTAGCCACTTCGAGTGCCATCGAGGCAAGGATGGCCGAGCGTCCGCGGTCGAGGTCTGCAATGCCGGTTGTTTTTGGCGCCATGTCGGAGATGACGCTTGTCACCTCCCCCGCAATCTCCCTGATGCGCTCGATGGTGTGCTCGTCCATGATGTCGCCTTTGATGAAGGTTACGTTCTCCATATCTAGAGGCTCCATGTCTACAATGTCTACGGCGATGACCTTTCCCCCTGGTCCGACCTTCTCAGCTGCTACCTGTGTCCACCCGCCTGGCGAGGCGCCAATGTCGATGACCGTGGTGCCCGATTTAAGTATTCTGAACTTGTTGTGGATCTGCTTGAGCTTGAGGGCCGAGCGGGCACGGTATCCCTGGGATTTTGCCTCCCGGTATGCCCCGTCTTTTTTTTGGTACACACTCGACGCATACTCGCATAGAATTATAAATCTTCGCTATGTTCTGGCTTTGCCCATTAAGGTATGGTACGTACTATGCAAAGCCCTAATTTCTTATAGGATGCAGGACTAAGAGTACCATGCGCATCAAGCCGGAGATTCGTATCATGGGCATCGATGACGGATGGTTTTCCAAAGGAGATGATACGGTGCTCCTCGTAGGCGTGGTGTTTCGTGGGGGGTTCTGGATCGATGGCATGGTGTCGACCTACATCTCTGTGGACGGCCATGATGCGACCGACCAAATAGTCAAGATGGTCTGTTCATCACGCTATGGCGATGTGCGCATCCTCATGCTTTCGGGTATCACCTTTGGCGGGTTCAACGTGGTGGATATTGTTCGCCTGTATGAGGAGACGGGCATCCCCGTTATTGTGGTGGTTGACAGGAAGCCTGACCCGGATGCCATCGCGTCCGCCCTTACCCATGTAGGGGGCGAGGAGGAACGCATGCGTCTCATGCACCGTGCGGGTCCTTTGCACGAGACGGAAAACAAGGTCCGATTCCAGGCGTGTGGCATCGAAGTCGATACTGCCAGGGAAATCGTCAGAAAGACAAGCACCCACTCCCACATACCCGAGCCCCTCCGTGTCAGCCATATCATCGCCTCGGGCATAACAAGGGGCGAAGCATCCCGCCGCTAGGCTTCGGGCACCTACCGAAAGGTTTTAATTGGTGGTCGCCCCCCCTCATATCACCATGTCAGAGACAAAGAAGGAGGTCAAGGAGGTCCTTCGTGGCATCCTTATGGCCATTATCCTGTACTTTTTCATCCAGATTTCCCTCACCGTGGCAACAGGTGTGGACAATCCTATCTCGGTAGTCATATCGGGGAGCATGGACCACCACGGCGCATCCCTTGATGAATGGTGGATGGAGAAGGGACATGAATATGCTCCTTACGGGGTCACGAAGCTCGAATTCTCGCAATTCCCTTATGCAAATGGATTCGAGCGCGGGGACATCCTTCTCATCAAAGGGGTATCGGCCACTTCCATCTCCGTCGGCGATGTCATCGTCTTTACCCGTGATTCGGACGAGATCCCTGTAGTTCACCGTGTGGTGGAGATAACGATGGTGGGGGGCGTGCGGTACTTTTTGACCAAAGGGGACTTCAACTCGGTGGCAGACAACTATCATGATGGGGAGACCATCGGTGTCC
>JAHKLV010000173.1 GCA_020854925.1 Candidatus Methanofastidiosia archaeon
AGGTTGCCATGCAGCGCGTTTCAGACGCGGCAGAAAAGGCAAAGATTGAGCTTTCCACCATGGTGGAGACCCACATCAGCCTTCCGTTCATTGCCATGGCGGCAGACGGGCCGAAGAACCTTGAGGTGACGCTGACGCGCGCTAAGCTTGAAAGCCTTACGGAGGACCTCCTCGAGCGGACGCTTGGCCCCATCAGGCGTGCTATGTCAGACGCGAAGATTGAGGCGGAAAAGATCGACAAGATCCTCCTCGTGGGCGGACAGACCCGCGCCCCCGCCGTTCGTGAGCTCATCAAGAAATATTTCGCTAAGGAGCCGTACAAGAACATCAACCCCGACGAGTGTGTCGCCATGGGCGCAGCCATCCAGGGCGGTGTCCTTGCCGGCGAGGTCAAGGATGTGCTCCTCCTCGACGTCACGCCGCTCTCCCTGGGTATCGAGACCCTGGGTGGCGTCTTCACCAAGCTTATCGAACGCAACACCACTATCCCCACGAAGAAGTCACAGATTTTTTCCACGGCCGCGGACAATCAGACCTCGGTGGAAATACATGTTCTTCAGGGCGAGCGCCAGATGGCCGCGGACAACATGTCGCTAGGCAAGTTCCAGCTTGTGGGCATCCCTCCGGCTCCCCGCGGCGTGCCGCAGATAGAGGTGACGTTCAACCTTGACGCCAACGGCATCCTCAATGTGAATGCCAAGGACCTTGGCACGGGCAAGGAGCAGGCCATCACCATCAAGTCCACCTCAGGCCTGAACGACGACGAGATATCCAAGATGGTGGAGGACTCGGAAAAGTATGCCGAGGAGGACAGCAAGCGTCGTGAGCTCATCGACGCGCGCAACAACGCCGACAACCTCATCTACTCCACGGAAAAGACGCTCAAGGAGCTGGGTGACAAGGTGGAGGACGCCAAGAGGGAGGAAATCAACGCAAAGATATCGTCCCTTCGGGACACCCTCGGGTCCGAAAACGCCGAAACGATAAAGAAGGCGTCCGAAGACCTCACCAACGCCCTGTACGAGATATCGGCAAAGCTCTACCAGCAGGCGCAGGAGCAGGCGGCCAAGGAGGGCGACGCCGGCGCCGGCCAGCAGGGAGACAACGTCTATGATGCCGACTACACGGTGGTCGACGAGGACGAAGACAAGCAGTAGGGGCGCCGGCAACGGCTGCGGTGAGCATTCATGAGCACGAAGAAGGACTACTACGAGCTGCTGGGCGTGGCAAAGGACGCCGGAGAGGACGAGATAAAGAAGGCGTACCGGAAGCTGGCACGCACGTACCATCCCGACCTGAATCCCGAGAACAAGGAGGAGGCCGAGGAGCGATTCAAGGAGGTTTCGGAAGCCTACGAGGTCCTCATGGACAAGGACAAGCGCGCCAGGTACGACCAGTACGGCCACGAGGGCGTCTACTCCAACGGCGCCGGCGGGTTCCAGTGGTCCGACTTCACGCACTACTCCGATATCGAAGACCTCTTCGGCGGCCTTGGCGGTACCATCTTCGACATGTTTTTCGGCGGCGGGCGTGGGGGGTCGCGCCGGCGGGGCCCCCAGAAGGGCGCCGATCTGCGGTATGACCTCTCCGTCACCCTCCACCAGGCCTTCGAAGGCCTCGAGAAGTCGCTCACCTTGGAAAAGAGCGTCACCTGCCCCGAGTGCGGCGGGTCGCGGGCAAAAAAGGGCACCTCGCCCCGCACCTGCCCCCAGTGCCACGGTACCGGCCAGATGCAGTCGGTGCGAAACACTCCCTTCGGGCAGTTCGCCTCCGTTTCGCCGTGCTCCATGTGCAGCGGCACCGGCCAGTTCATCGAGGAACCGTGCCCCGCCTGCCGCGGACGCGGCGCGGTGCGCGGCAAGCGCAAGATAGATGTCCGCATTCCCGCCGGTATCGACGACGGCGCCCATATCCGCGTCTCGGGCGAGGGCAATCCCAGCCCCTCCGGCGGACCGCAGGGCGACCTGTACGTCGTCGTCCACGTGGAACAGGACCCTCGCTTCTACCGCGAGGGCACAGAGGTGGTACACGAGCGCCACATCTCATATCCCCAGGCCGCGCTCGGTGATGAGATAACGGTGGAGACCATCGACGGGAAGGTCAAGATGCGAATTCCTTCCGGGACGCAGCACGGTGCCGTCCTTCGCCTCCGCGGCAAGGGCATGCCCGACATGCGCACCGGGCGGCGGGGCGACCAGCACGTGAAAGTCCTGGTGGATGTGCCTACCTCGCTTACCGACGAGCAGCGCGGGCTTCTCGAGCAGCTGGCAGCGTCCTTCGGGGATAGCCCCGAACCGGGTTCCAAGCAGTCAAAAAAGAAGAAGAAAAAGGGTATTCTTGACAGCCTTGGACTCTAATCGCTTTTCTTCTTTTGTTCTTCACGCATCAAGCCGCAGGCATGCACCAGCTCGGAAAGCGAGAGGAAGGTGCGGGCACCCCGTGTTTTCATCGCTTCGAGCATGGCTGATGCCTCCCCTCCGGTGAAATCACGACCCGCGGGTTCTTCCGGCTCGTAACACAGGACCGGCTTGCCGCGGTCGAGCGCGTACTGTGCCGCCCGTAGATTGGCGATGTTTCCCGACCCTATGTTGAAGTCTGAAAGCACCACGGCATCGGCGGCGTCTATGAGGGCAAGCGTCTCGCGGTAGGCCTCATCGGACACGGGGGAAAACGGGGATTCCACGGCCATGCACGTGATGCCCAGCGCCTGGGCCGTCTCATGGTCCGAGTCCAGGAGATTGATGGCCCCGAGGCTGATATTGAAGTCCGACCGTGAAAGCATGTGCAGAAGCGTTGTCGCCGAGCCTCCTCCCCCTATGACGTGGACCTTGTATGAAGCCGTCCCGTTGCAGCGCCGAAGGTCGGTGAGCGGCACGACGAACGCCGTGTCGGAGAGGGGATGGCGCTGGACAAGGACGTCCACGCCGTAGACCTCCTTGATAAGGTCAGCACGAAGCACCTCCCGTGGCGTCCCCATGGCGCGGATGGTGCCGCCATGGAGGAGGATGAGCGTGTCAAAGTACTTCGCCGCGAGGTTGAGGTCGTGAAACGCGGCGATGACCGTGAGGTTGCGGCTTCGTGCGAGGTCGTGGATGGTGGAAAGCACCTCTATCTGGTGCGTGATGTCAAGGTTCGAGGTCGGCTCGTCGAGGAGGAGCACCTTCGGCTCCTGGGCAAGCGCCCGGGCGATGATGGCGCGCTGGCGCTCACCGCCGCTGATGTTCGTGATGAGCGTGTCGCGCAGGTGCCAGACGTTGGTGGCCTCCATGGCGCGGCGTACGATGGCAAAGTCCTCCTCGGTCTCCCGCTTCTCGATGTGGGGGGAGCGGCCCATCATGACAATCTCCTCAACGGTGAAGGCAAAGGAGGTCTCAAAGCTCTGGGGGATGACTGCCATCTTCTTGGCGACGTCCCTGGCACCAAGGCTCTCAAGGGGGGCGCCGTCAAGAAGGACGGACCCCGCATGAGGGGAGAGCGCCTTGCTTAAGGTCTTGAGAAGCGTCGTCTTGCCTGAGCCGTTGGGGCCAAGGAGCGCCATCATCTGCCCCTGGTTGGCGTCGAAGGTGATGTGTTCAAGGATGGCTTTTTCGCTGTAGCCCGCCCGCACGCCGTTTACACTGAGTCCCATGTCACCACCTAACACACCGTCCGTTTCCGCTTTATTAAAAGGTACGCAAAGAACGGCCCCCCGAAGAAGGCCGTGATGATACCCACCGGCAGCTCGGTGGGTGAAAAGATGGTCCGCGCCACCGTGTCAGCACCGATGAGAAAGATGGCCCCAAAGAGCGCCGAGGACGGAACGAGGATGCGGTGGTCCGGCCCCACCACGAGGCGCATGATATGGGGTATCACCAGTCCCACAAAGCCGATAAGGCCGCTCACGGAGACGGCAAAGGCCGTGATGAGTGAGGAGAAGGCGAGAAGCAGCTTTTTTTCACGCTCCACCTCCACACCCAGGTGCTGGGCCGTTTCGTCGCCCATGAGCAGGAGGTTGAGGTTGCGCGACCGCCGGAGGATGACGGCGATGCCCAGGGCGATGACCAGGGCGACGGCCGCCACGTCGTCCCAGGTGGAGGACCACAGGCCGCCCATGGTCCAGTAGACCATCTGGTGGAGCTTGTCCCCGGCAACATACATCATGAAGGAGGACATGGCCGACAGAAACGCCCCCACGGCGATGCCAGCAAGAAGGAGCGTCTCGATATGGACCCGGTGCCCGATGTGTGCGATACTGTACACCAGATACGTCACGCCCAGCGCCCCGAAGAAGGCAAAGACCGACACGCTGGAAAGCCCCGCGACGGTGACCGTTACGCCGGTGAGGATGGCAAGGTTTGCGCCGAAGGCGGCACCTGACGAAACGCCGATGATGTACGGGTCGGCCATGGGATTCTTGAAAAGGGCCTGGTACGTCACCCCTGCAACGGAGAGTGCCGCGCCGATGAGGAGCGCCAGGATGATGCGGGGAAGGCGGATGCGGAAAAAGATGATCTCGCTGCCATCGGTCCAGTCAACGATGATACCGTCGCCGATGACCGGCACGCGGTGCAGGACCATCTTGGTGATGTCAACAAAGGATATCGAGGCGGTGCCGGTGCGGGCTGATACGACCACGATTGCGCCAAGCGCAACGACGAGCCCCATGAGCACGAGGCTCCATCGCCGGTATTTCTGTGCAAGAGTAGAGTCCACGTGGTCACCCGCTGTCCTGTTAAAGCAAAAAAGGAAAAATAAAAAGGTATGCGCTAGCCGTAGAGCATACCGTAGACATCCTCAACGGCATCCACGATGCGCGGGCCCGCCCTGAGGATGGTGTCTCCGTCGGCAAGCTCGTAGACATCGCCGGTACGTACCGCCTCTATCGTGGCATAGTCCGGGTCGGACATGAGCTGGTCGCGCGTCACGCCGCTAGAGCCGTGCGGGGCTAGCACGATGACGTCCGGATTGCGCACGATAAGCGTCTCCCTGTCGTACATCGGCCATGACGTCGTGCTGTCGCTTGCCATGTTGATGCCGCCTGCGGCGGTGATGACCGCATGGATGAAAGTCTCGGGCCCGGCACTCATCACGGGGTCGTTCCAGAGCATGTAGAACACCGTCTTGAGTTCATCCTGATTTTCCACAAGCGCGGAGACGGCGTCCATGCGCTCCATCATGTCGCTCACGACGTCCCTGGCCTCGGCTTTGAGTCCCATGACATTTCCCACGGTCCTGATGTTGTCGTAGACGCGGTCGATGTCCGTGGCCTTGAAGAGGATGACGGGTATGCCCGCCTGGGCTAGCTGGTCGCGCACCGCCTCGTGGCCCGAGGTGCCAAAGACGACATCAGGGTCAAGCTCGATGATGCGCTCGACATTCACCGTGCTGAATCCGCCCACCTTCTCAACGGCAAGCGCCGCCTCGGGGTAGTTGCAGAATTCGGTTACGCCCATCACCATGTCACCCGCGTCGATGGCATAGAGGATTTCCGTGTTCGAGGGCGCGATGGACACAACCGTCTGCGCTGGTGAGGAGAACGTGAAGCTTACGCCCGTGTCGTCGGTCACCTTGATGGTGGAGGGGAGGAACGAATAGATGTCCTCAAGCGCATCGACGATGCGCGGACCGGCGCGCAAGATGGTGTCACCATTTTCCAGTTCGAAGACATAGCCGCTCTTGATGGCGCTAATCGATGCCCAGGTGGGGTCTGCCAGAAGCTCTTCCACTGAAACGCCGCTCGAGCCGTGCGGGGCAAGCACGATGACATCCGGGTCTGCGATGATGACGTATTCCATGTCAAGCATCGGCCAGGAGGTGCCGATGTCTCCGGCGATGTTGATGCCCCCCGCCTTTTCTATGATCTCATGGATAAACGTCCCATCCCCTGCACTCATGATGGGGTCGTTCCACAGTAGGTACATGACGGACATCCTCGTTTCCAGTCCTTCTGTTTGTGCCGTGACTGCTGCGGTGCGTCGGGCCATGTCATCGATGATGTCTTGTGCTTCCTGCTCTTTTCCTACAATATCCCCTATTACGGTGATATCATGCATCACGGTCTCAAAGTCGACGCCTTTGGTCATGAAGACGGGGATGCCCGCCTGGGAAAGCTGTTCTGCCACTGATTCGTGCATGGCCTCGCCGAAGACGATGTCCGGCGCGAGCTCGATGATGCGCTCGACATTCACCGTGCTGAATCCGCCCACCTTCTCAACGGCAAGCGCCGCCTCGGGGTAGTTGCAGAACTCGGTTACGCCGACGATCCCGTCGGAGAGCCCGAGGGCGTAGAGGATCTCGGTATTTGCTGGCGAAAGCGAGACGACGGTCGTCACCGTGGCCGGCACACCGATGGTTCGGCCCGTGTCGTCCACATAGATGCGTTCGCTCTCTCCGTCGCCCCCAATGCAGCCGGCGGCACCGGCTGCAAGGAGCATGAGTAGTATGGTCAAGATAGAAAGATTCCGATTCATGGCAATCACTATGGATGGATTATCCATCTATAATAAAAATGTTTTCATTGCTTTCGTCTGGCAAGCGCGGCGCCTGCCACTAAAAGGTCAGCCGGCGTGTTCACGTTGCACAGCTCATCGGGGGCGTCAAGGATGAGGTCGTACTGGGTCATGGCATCAGCCAGCAGGATGGATGCCGCATCGATGACGTTGACTCCTGTGGCCACCACGGACATGCCGTTGCATGAAAAGGGGGCGGTGTCGGCAGAACGGCATGAAGCTGCAGGGAGCAGGACCGACAACGCCTGGGTACCCGCGCGCTTGTACGCAGCCATGACCGTGGAGAGGACGGATGGCGTGACGAGGGGAAGGTCAGCGGCAAGGGTGAGCACCGGGCCGGTGCATCCTGCCGTACTTACCGCTTCAGCAAGGTCCTCATGGTAACCGCGCCCCGTGGTGTGCACGACGGTGACACCAGGGATGCCGTGCCGTTCCACATACGCTGCGGTCTGGGGTGTATGGGGGGATACGGCGATGGCGATTCCGTCGATGCCCGGCGTGTTGCATACGGCGGCAAGCACGTACGCTACGAGGGGCCTCCCTTCGAGGAGGCACAGCGGTTTTTCCACGTACGCCCCCATGCGCGAGCCTTTTCCCCCCGCCATGACCAGTGCATGCATATTACCTGCCTCCTGCTAGGTGGTATGCGATGTCGGCAAGGACATGGTGTGCAAGGTCGCGCGTGTCGCACTCTTCCTCACATATGGAATCCTCCCTCCTGAATAAGGCACGTGAGACGGTGGCGACGTATCGGGCACGGTCACCATCGGCAAGGGCCGGTTCGTCCCAGGATGCGAGGAGCGCCATGAGGGCGGCGCGCACCCGTGCATCGTCACGGGCGGCTGCATCGAGGTCTGCCCTGGTGATGCCGGAGGTGTCCTTGGAAAGAAAGTGTGCAACGGTGCCGGGGGCACGCTCATCAAGGCGAGTGAGAAGCGGGCGGTCGGGGGGGTTGCCGTTTCTCAGTGAGAGGCATTCGTAGACGGCTTCTGAAACGGCGCGCCCCATGCGCTTCCCCACATCGGTGGCTGTCGAGGCGTAGCGGTATGGTTCGCCCGGCCCGGGGAAGGTGCAGGCCGCCACGGAATCGGTGGTCGTCCCGGTGGCTGGCGCCCCCGAATTCGTGCTCCTGATGTCAAGCATCCGGAACGCCCGCGACTTTGCTTCCGTAACGGTAATAAGGGCATTGGCAAGCGCAGCATCGGTCATGGGATGGGCCACGACCACGATGATGTTCACGGTACCGGCGCCCCATACCGGCGCGTCTTCGCCGGGGGTGGCAGCGTTCGAGGCGCCAGCCGTTGCCACGACGAGGACATCCCCTTCTTCCCGCACCGCTGCCTGTGTCACATCGGCCGCCGTCATCATGCCCACACACGCCGAGGCGCCGCAGCGGGCTGCGGCTGCGCGGATGTCGTGTGCGGGGTCATCGCTTTGGTATCCTGACGGCACCGTCATATTCAGAATGCAGCGCGTGCTGCACCTGCCCCCGTGCTCCACGGCCGAGGAGAGCACCTCGAGCGGGCGGTCGGATTGGACGGTGAGCACGCCGTTTTCTGCCGATACCCGGATTCCCTGCATGGCGATGTCCCATTCCTTCATGGCCACACCATCCCGGGAGGAAGGGCGAGTGCGGCGGCGACCACGCAGCTCGCCACGACGTGAAGCGTAGCCGTCAGGGTGTAGAGCCGCCAGGCACGGCGTACATGGGCGGGCGAAAGCCGCTCTACGGCATCCCCCAGCGCATAGCATCCGGGTTTAGCGAGCCGTACGCCGAGAAGCCCGGCGTAAAGTGCCATGGTGTGGCCGGCATTGGGGCTTTGGGTGGCAGACCGGTCGCGCCGCCAAACAGAGATGCCTCGGCGCACGTCCATCCGCAGCACGACCGCGGCGAGAAGCGTTTCGGCCACGGCGAGGCGTGCCGGCAGGTAGTTGAGCACATCGTCTAGGCGCGCTGCCGGCATGCCGAATCGGCGGTAGCGCTCGGTACGGTACCCGATGCGCGAGTCGGCGGTGTTTGCCGCCCGGTACCCGAGGCACCCGTACAGGCCGCCAAGCACCGCATAGAACAACGGCGCAATTACGCCGTCCACCACCGACTCCCCCACACATTCCACCGTCGCGGAGAGCACCTCCTCCTCTGAGAGGTCTTCGGTAGGCCGTGAGACGATGTAGGAAACACGCCGGCGGGCGTTGCCGAGGTCTCCTTGTTCCACGAGCGTCCGCACGGCTCCTGCCTCACGCCCCATGGCGCGTATGGAAAACGAGGTCTTGAGCAGATACGCGGTGATGGCCCCGAACATGAGGGTGGCTGCGGTGCCCGTCCCTGCCAGGCGGTAGCCCGCACCGACAGCCAGTGCATACGCCCATGCCACCCCACAAAGCGCGAGCACGAGGGCGGCACCGCGCAGGGTGGCACCGCGCGAAGACGGGTCTGTGTTGAGACGCGCCTCAAGGAAGGAAAGAGCCGAGCCTAGGGCCATGACGGGGTGGATGCGCAACGGCCGCTCGCCGATGACCGCGTCATACGCAGCGGCGGCGGCGATGAGCAGGGGAAAGGTGGGTGCCAGGTCCATCAGCATACCGCCCGAAGCGCCGCGAGAAGCGTTTCATTGTCGTGGCGGCCCCGTACCGCCAGGCGAATGCCGTGCGTATCCCCTCCCGCAAACGAGTGGCATCCCCTTACCAGCACACCCCTGTCGCGCATGCGCGCCACAAGCTCCGTCGATGAAAGCGTGTCGTGGGAAGCCATGAGGTACCATGCATGGGATGGGTGCACCGTGAGGTGGGGTACGGCAGAGCAGTGCTCGAAGAGCCAGTCCTTTTCCTGGGCGAGGAATCGCGCACTCGTGTGCATGAATGGCTCAAAGAGGGAAAGGGACTCCAGCACGGACCGGGAGAGGCTGTTCACGCTCCACGGCATCTGGTGGGAAGCCATGAGGGATACAGCATCGGGGGCGCCGATGCCATAACCTGCACGCAGGCCGGGAATGCCGAGGATTTTAGTCAGCGAGCGGCAGACCACCACGTTGGGGTGGCGCCCTACGTCATGGGCCACGGATGCCTCGGGATGCAGGTCGATAAAGGCCTCGTCCACGAGCACCATGATGCTGCGGTCCTCAAGCTCGCGTGCCAAGGCGCACACCTCGCGCCGCGAGGCGAGGTCGCCGGTGGGATTGTTGGGATTGCAGAGAAAAACAACGGTCGTGGTCGGGGTGACATGAGGCAGAAGGGCATTCGCAGGGCCCTCCGTGGCGACGGCTTCGTGGGGGACCCTGAGGGGGGACCCGCCATGCTGGCAGAGGAACCGCTCATACTCGCAGAAGGTGGGGGCCGTGACGATCCCCGCGTCACCCGGGCGCACGAACGCCGCGCAGAAGAGCGCGATAAGCTCGATGGCCCCGTTTACGGGTAGGGCGCACGCCGGGGCCGGTGCGCCGGCATGCCTGGCGATGGCCGCACGTGCCGCACCGTACGAAGAGTCGGGATACGCCAGGAGCGTGCCGGGGTCATCAAGGGCACCGCGGAGCACGGTCATAAGCTCGGGGCAGGGGGCCAGGGGATTGACATTTGCCGACGCGTCGAGAAACGCACCGGAGTCCGTCTCCTTCCTGCCCCCGTGGGCGCACGGCCGGTGTGCCGTGCGGCGGGCATGGCGTTCAAAGTCCATGGATCCCCTCCCCCAGGATGCGCTCTATCGTTCCAAGGTCAAGCGACGCGCGCACCACCTCAAGAAATCGGTCAAGATTTGAGATCCATACGGCGCGCATGTCGTCGTTGCCCCCACTGGGCACGTCCGTATTCCGGAGCGAGCAGCTGTCCTCGGCGGGAAAGCGGAGCGGCACATAGGGGACGACACCCAGGCAGGGGCATCCCATGCGCCTCGAAAGTTCATCGATGCCGGGGCCAAGCACCGACGGGTCGCCCCTGAATCGATTGATGATATATCCCTTGACGAGGGCGCGGTCCTCCTGTGCGAGAAGTGCCCACGTGCCGTAGATGCCGGCAAAGACGCCGCCAGCATCAATGTCTCCCACGAGGAGGACGGGGGCGCCCGCCATACGGGCGGTGCGCATGTTTGCTAGGTCACGGTCCCGTAGATTCGGTTCTGCCGGCGACCCTGAGCCTTCGCAGATGACGATGTCAGTCATGGCGGCGACCTTTCGGTAGCAGGCAGCGGCCCGTTCCATGAGGTCCTCGCGCATGCCCTCGTGTTCGGGCATATCCACCGGTCTGCCGCACACCACGTACTGGCACCTGCCGGGCGCGTGCGGCTTGATGAGGATGGGATTCATACATGCCGCTGGCTCGATACCTGCGGCCCATGCCTGGAATGCCTGCGAGATGCCTATCTCTTTGCCGTCGGCGGTGCTGTAGGCGTTGAGCGAGATGTTGAGTGTCTTGAAGGGCGCCACCCGGTACCCCTTTTGTGAGAAATGGCGGCACAGCGCAGCCGAAAGGAGCGTCTTTCCGGCATCCGAGGTCGCCCCCGCCACCATGAGTGCCTTAACCATGGGGGTACGCCACCCCCATGATGGCGCACAGCGCCTCCATGTCGACTGCCTCGCGCACGGCTGCCGCGAGCCGGTCGAGCTCTGCGTCCGTCCGCTCATCGACCGAAGCGACCGCGTCCCCCTGGGGGCGATGTGCCCCGCGGGAGGCCCGCGAGAGGAGGTAGCGCCGGAAGGGGGGCACGTCGAAGATGCCGTGCATGTATGTTCCATAGACGCCGGTCGCTTCGTTTGCCACGCCTTCAGGGACCTGCGTATCCCCCTCGTGGAGGAAGCACAGCGGAGGAAGGCGTGAGCGGTCTGTCTGTCCCATGTGAATCATGTACCCCCTGACGCGGCCCCCTTCGCCTACGGCAAGGGTCCCTTCCACCTGGCGCGTCTCCTTTTCGTACGCGTCAAAGGCCGTTTCCACCGGGATGAGGCCCAGTCCCTCACGTATGCAGGGCTCGTCAGACTCCACACAGGCGGTGTCTCTGATGAGGGTCCCCAGCATCTGGTACCCGCCGCAGATGCCGACGATGGGCACGTGTCCCTTTCGTGCCATGATGGCTGCGTCAAGCCCCCGCTCCCGCAGCCAGGCGAGGTCACCCAGGGTGTGCTTCGTGCCCGGTATGATGATGATGTCCGCGTCCGCCACGCCTTCAGGCGTATCGAGGTACCGGACGCAGACCCCCTCCTCAAGGGAAAAGGCGTCAAAGTCGGTGAAGTTCGCGATACGGGGAAGGCGTATGACGCCGACGGTGCAGGTGCCTGTTCCTGGCGTCCCCTGCAGGGACTGAGAGTCTTCCGACGGGAGCGAAAGCTCGAGATGGGGTACGACTCCGAGAACGGGGACGCCGGTGCGCTCCTCAAGTTCCTCGATGCCCGAGCCAAGGACCGAGGCGTCGCCGTGCATGTTGTTGAGGATGATGCCCCGCACCATGGACCGGCGGTGAGGGGGCAATAGCTCGAGGGTGCCAAGCACATAGGCAAACGCCCCGCCGCGCTCCATGGTCGCCACCAGGACGCACGGCGCCCCGGCATCCTCAGCCGGGGCCATATTGGCGATGTCGCCCTCCCCGAGGTTTATCTCTGCCGGGCTTCCCGCTCCCTCCATGATGACGATGTCGTTTCGGCGCATGAGCGAGGACACGGCGGCCGACACGATGGCGCGTCCTGTGGAAGGGACGAAGTCGCCATAGTAGGTGGGCACGTCCATGTCGCGATACGGGCGTCCGTAGAGCACCACTTGTGAGACATCATCCCGCTTCGGCTTGAGGAGGATGGGGTTCATGGATCCGTCCGGCTCGCGCCGGGCGGCCCTGGCCTGGAGCTCCTGGATGCGTGCTATCTCCTCGCCGTCGGGCGTGACACAGGCGTTGAGCGACATGTTCTGGGCCTTAAAGGGGCTCACGAGGTATCCCTCGTCGCTGAAGATGCGGCACAAGGCCGCTGCCATGAGCGACTTGCCAGCTCCTGACATGGTCCCCAGCACCATGAGCGCACGGGCGCGAACGGCGTGCCGGCACTCCGCCTCCTCCTTGCAAGCGGCGAGCTCCTCGTCGGTCGCGTGGTGCATGTCCTTTCCCGCAAGGAGGCGGCATACCGTCTTGGCCACGTCGTGGCGGTGTATCCAGAAGCAGTCCTTGCAGCTCCAGACGGGCGTCCCGTCCCGTGAGGGGACCAGGCTGCCGAGGCGCGTATCCCCGCAGGGGTAGAACGGGCAGAAGCAGTGGGTGCAGTTCTGCCCCTTGAAGTGGCACGGATAATAGGGGCATGCCGTGTTGCTCCCCCTGTCCCCCCTCTCGAGCTGGCGTTCCACCCTTTCGGCATACGGACGCATGAAAATTCCTCTGGATATACTATCCATCCATTCCTCGTATCGGCCTATATATACATTTTGCCAGGGACGGCGTCGGTCAGCGCCTGGCGTGCGCGGCACATGCTTCGACGAATCGTTCCGCCATGGCAGGGAGCGCTCCGAAGTGGATATGGAGGTAGGAGGCGACCGTCTCGTGGGAGACGAAGCCGTCATAGCCCCCTGCGATCCCGTGTCCCCTCCGGTGGTAGTAGGCATAGTCCTCTTCGGTCGACTCCGTGATGCGGGAGTAGTGGAACTCGTGGCCGCGCACCCCTGTTCCGCGGCGTGCAAGCGGCGTGTCCCTGATGCAGGTGGTCTCGACGTACCCAAGGGCCTGGAGCGACCGTGTCATCTCCACGGTCGCGTCAAACACCCCTGCCATGCGGTGCTTCGTGCCATCAAAGTCTCGGACGTTCCTGCTGAGGTACATGAGGCCCCCACATTCCGCGAGGACGGGCATGCCATCGCTGCAGGCGCGCCTGACAGCCGATATCACCTGCCTGTTGGCGGCGAGGCGTGCGGCATGAAGCTCGGGGAATCCTCCCCCGAAGTAGGCGCCGTCCACGTCGGGGAAGGTTCCCTCAAGGGGCGAGAAAGGGACAAGCGTGGCACCCTGTGCCCGGAGCATGTCAAGATTGTCTGCATAGTAAAAGTTAAACGCACTGTCGGTGGCAACGCCGATACGCGCCATGCGCTCTCCGTCAGCGTGGGCGAGGGGGGTGGGTTGTCCTACGAAGTCGGCCGCTCCCTCGGCAATCGCTATAAGCGCATCGAGGTCGATATTGGCCTCAACGAGCTGTGCCATACGGGCATACCGCCCCGTATCCGGGTCCTCTGCGGCAGGTACGAGCCCCAAGTGCCTGCTTGAAAGGCCGATATCCTGTTCTCGCGGCAGCCCTCCCAGGCACCGCACGCCGCGCAGCGACGCGGCAAGCATGGAAAGGTGCGTCGCGCTTCCCACGTTGTTGAAGATAACGCCGGCAAGGCGAATGTCCGGGTCGTACGTCGCGAATCCCAGGGCGACGGCACCGGCGCTGCGGGCGCTTCCGCCCGCGTCGATGACGAGGATGACGGGAGCGTCAAGCATTTTTGCCAGATGCGCCGTGCTCCCCTCCTCGTGTATGCCATCCACGCCATCGTAAAGCCCCATGACCCCCTCGATGACCGAGATGTCGGCGTTTGCCGCGGCCGTGCAGAAGAGCTGGCGTACCGCGCCGGGAAACATCCACGTATCCAGATTGCGCGAGGGGCGCCCCGTCGCTTGAACATGGTGCATGGGGTCAAGGTAATCGGGCCCCGTCTTGAACGGTTGCGTGTGTATGCCGCGGTCTTCTAATGCCTTAAGGATGCCGAGCGTTACCGTGGATTTGCCGGCACCGCTTCGTTCGCCGGCGATAACGATACGTGGAAGATGCATGGATGGATTCTCCATCTATCTTTATAGTTGTTTCGTTAGGTGTGCATCATGTAGGGTGGACGCGGACGAAATAATAGAAAAGTTTATAAAGCGATAGAGGAATCTCGGTGTGGTACGGCGGTCAAAGCAGGAGGGCCACACCTGGTCTCGTTCCGATCCCAGCAGTAAAGCCTCCTTGCGATGTGGGTGGTACTACCTTTGGTGGGAACCCCGCGACGCTGCCGGCCACTTTTTATTTCGTGGTGTTAGGCAGCACCGTGACAGGTCATGCAGGGGGAAGAGCGCATGTCATCCGGTCACAGCGCTGCCGTAACGTGACATTCTTATTCGGTATCACAGTGTTCGCAGTACCATTCCTTCGCATGGCTTCCCGGAACCTCGTAATACGACATCTGCTTGCCACAGTTCGGGCACAGCTTTTTTTCCACAAGTTCGTGCATTCGCACTCACCTCCCGTATATCCTTACCCCCTTATCATATAAATGCCTAGTGCCGAATGCATCGGTATCTCTGCGACCGCCAAGGTAGCCGATTCCATCCCTTGGGCGTGCTGACATGCCCGTTCCGTCCATCCAAGTGGGTATGGGGAAACAGCGTACGGTGGATGAATAATATTCCATTATTAATCCTATAGGTGAAATATTTATTAAAAAATGAATATTATTCTTGCTATATCAGTAAACTATTTATATTACATGGGATATGTTGCTGTGGTACGGCGGTCAAAGCAGGAGGGCTACACCTGGACTCGTTCCGATCCCAGCAGTAAAGTCTCCTTGCGTTGTGGGTGGTACTACCTTTGGTGGGAACCCCGCGACGCTGCCGGCCACTTTTCCTAGTCAATCTTTATTAACGGTGGCGTGAGAATACCGTTCATGTCCCTTCATGATGCGCGAAAGGAGCTTCGCTACCTGCTTAACAACGGTTACAAAAAAAAGGCAGCCCTGGAGTTTGTATCGAATCACTACGGCCTCTCCCGCAGCGACCGCAACATTCTCGCCCGGACAACCTATGCCGATGAGGAGAGCGCAGCGACGGTAGCCAAGCTCGCGCAGCCATCCGCCCTTTCAGGACGCGACCTTGCCATCGATGCCTACAATGTGCTGATCACCGCGGAGGCGGTTCTTTTCGGGGATCCCCTCGTATGCGATGACGGCGTCATACGTGACGATTGCGAATCCGGGGGGCATTACGAGATTACCGGGCGTACCGACGAGGTCCTCGGAGCCCTCAACACCATCTTCAAGCGTCACCGTGTCGCCTCCGTGACCTTTCACTTTGATAAGAACGTGTCCCACAGCGCCGAGCACGCGGCACACGTATCATCCCATTCCTGGGGCGTTCCGGTGCGCACCGTACTGTCCGGCCAGGTCGACCATGACCTGCGCACCACCAAAGCGGTGCTCGTGGCAACGGGCGACTATGGTATCATCCAGTACCTCGATGCATATGTTGATATACCGCGGATGCTGCTTTTTAGCTGGTAGGAGATGACCCATGGGACACAAGGCATACGTATGCAGGTTGGAAAAGATGGTGGGCCTCTATGAGGTGGAGTACCCCGACGACTATGGCGAGGAGCGGATAAGCGAATGCAATGCCATCCTTCATGACGGTACCGACATTTTCTCCCTTCCCGAAGAGGTGGGCCTTAAGGAAATATACAGTTACGCCTTTGACGGGCGGCGGTTTTCCGAGTGGGAGGATGAGCGCGAGTACCAGCCTATCGGCACCGACATGGTGCGCACGGTCCGGGACTACCGCTACACCCTTGCCCAGTTCCGCTGGCACCTGGATTTCCTTTCCGACGAGGAGTACTTCAAGTTCGTCCTGTATCTCGTATTCAACGGATTTTCCGGTCCGGTCGAGGACATGGTCGCACAGTTCCATGCCGCCCACTATGCGCCGTAGGTGCACCTGATGCGCCTGCTGCCGAACACGTTGTCCCTGTCCGGTGCGTTCTTTCTTCTGGCCGGCACGTCCGGCGGTGCCTCAAAGCCTTTGTAACACGGCAATCGAAAATGACGACGCTATGAGACAGATGGTTGGCATGATAACGATG
>JAHKLV010000213.1 GCA_020854925.1 Candidatus Methanofastidiosia archaeon
CGGGGACGGTGGTACAGCCGACAAAGGTGTGCTCGCCCTCGAGCGCCGCAATGATATGGGGGCCAGAGAGGTCCTCGCGCTCCTGGCGGGAGCATGAGTCTGAGATGGTAATGACAAAAAAAGAGAACGCCTTGGGGGCGTGCTGTCGGTGAGACGATGCAGACACGATATCACTTCTCCTTCCTGACAACGCGGATATCCTCTATGGCAGTGGCGGGATACTGACCTTTCGCATCCTTCTCGTTAGCTTTCACCATGTCCCAGATGGCAAGAAGGGCGGCGGAGACACCCACAAGCGCCTCCATCTCCACACCGGTTCGGTGTGTTGTTCGTGCCTCGCATGAGGCACTGATACGGTCAGCATGCACCGCGAACGTGACGGACACCTCATCGAGAGGTACCTGGTGGCAGAGCGGAATGAGCGACGAGGTGCGTTTGGCGGCCATGATGCCTGCTATCTGGGCCGTGGCAAGGACGTTGCCCTTGCGTATCCCGTCGGAGGTAATAAGCGCTATGGTGTCGGGCGAAAGGATGATGGTGCCTTCGGCAAGGGCGCGCCGCTGGGACGGCCCCTTACCCGATATGTCCACCATGACCACGCCCTTGTCGTTCACATGTGTCAAGGCCATCTACTCACCATGCCAGTACGAGGAAGCGTCGGTATGCTCCTTCTTAAAAAGCGGTACGCGCCGCTTGAGTTCTTCGAGGATGTAGCGCATGCCGTCACAGGCGGCGGAGCGTTCCTCCGCGACGGCGATGATGACGACGATACGGTCACCCGGGCGCAAGAGACCCACACGGTGGATGACCAAAACATCGGCAAGGCCCCATTGCTCTCGAGCCTCGTGCTCGATGGCGGTGAGCTCCCGGTACGCCATGTCCTCGTAAGCCTCGAGCTCGAGCGCCGACACGGCCGCACCGTACGCAGGATTCTTCACCGTACCCACAAAGAGGGCAAGCGCTCCGCAGTCATCACGCTTCATCCGCTGCACATGCTCGTCAAGGGAGATGTCCTCTGTCTGTATCCGTATCATGTCAACCACCGCTCGCCGGATAGAGCACCCCTACTTCGTCGCCATCCTTTAAAATGGTATTTTCTGTCACATATGCCCCGTTCACCGCATAGGAAAGGGGAAGAGCAGTAAGATCGGTGCCGTGGGCCCGCGATACGTATAGAATCAGTTCACTCACGGTGGCACCCGAAGGAAGGTCGATATCCTCGGCGGATAATCCCAGGCGCTCTCGGGCACCGGCAAAGAACCTGACGGTTACACGCATGACTAGCACCAGTAGGGATGCTTCTCCTTTATCGCCGCGGCAAGGACCTCGGCGATGTGCCCCTCGTCCGAAAAATCCGAGATTTTGCTCAGATGCTCGTTGTCAAAGAGACACTTTTTCACATACCCCTCGCTCGTAAGCCGGATGCTCGTGCAGTTGCGGCAAAAGGTGGGATTGTGCATGGAACCCACCACCTCGACCCTCTGGGGCAGGCAGTAGACCTTCCTGTTGTGTTTTTCCCTGCCTTGGACCGATGATGACCTCGAGGCAAGATACGTTTCTATGGGGGCGACGGGCACGTGATTCTCTTGGTAAAAGGGGTCCTGCTCCCCCTCCCTGGAAGCTATGAGCTCTATGAGCTGGAGCACCATGCCGTCTTGCAGGAAGTCGATAAGGGCATCAAGCTCCCCAACATTCCGCTTGAGGAGGACGACGTTGAGCTTGAGGGGCGTGAGTCCCTCTGCATAGGCGGCCTCAATGCCCCGCAGCACCTGACCATGACAGTCACAACCAACCATGGAAGCATAGGTGGTGGGATCGAGGCTGTTGAGCGTGACGTTGACCCTGCCAAGACCCGCCGACGTGAGGGCGTGGGCGTAACGCTCGAGAAGCACCCCGTTCGTGGAAAGGGAGATGTCGTCCATATGGGGCGCGGCAGCGGAGACGATGTCTACGATGTCGTCACGCATGAGGGGTTCGCCTCCGGTGAAGCGTACCCGTGAGATGCCAAGTGTTGCTGCGGCGGAAAGAATGTGGCCGATGTCTGAAGGGGTCATCTCATAGTCGTGGCCGTTCGTGACGGGCTCCCCCTCTCGGTGGCAGAAGATACATGACAGGTTGCACCGCTTCGTGAGGGCGATACGGATAGTGGTAATGGGGGACTGGTCCATGGGCTCACGCTCATTCATCGAGGAGGACGACCTTGACGACATCACCCTCGTCGAGATACTCGTCCAGCACGTCTAACACGGCAAACCCGTCGGCATCCATGAGGCTCGAAAGCGCTCCACTCCCGCGAAAAACGGGAACGGCCTTCCCGTCGGCGATGCGCACGGGGAGGTACTGCCTTCTGCCGACCGGCACGGAAAGGCGCTTTGCCAAGGGATAACATGCGGTCCTTAAAGGGTTTTCCATGGCGCTCAGTGCCAAAATGGCCGGCCGCACGAGAAGGGTGAAGAGGGTATAGCAGGAAACAGGGTGCCCGGGAAGCCCGAACACCGGCACTGACGACAGGGTCGCAAAGACGGTTGGCTTTCCCGGTTTCACCGCGATGCCGTGGAAATGCACCTCGCATCCCGCATCGGACAGCGCCCCGAGCACGTGGTCGCGGTGCCCCTTCGAAACGCCGGCGGAGAGGATGACAGCATCATGGCCCGCCGCAGACGCGACGGCAGCGGCAAGTGAAGCGCGGTCGTCGGGAACGATGCCCCGCGGCACGGGCACTGCGCCGAGCGCGGCAAGCGCGGCACACAGCTGCGGACCGTTGGCGTCATGGGTCCTGCCGTACGCGGGCGGGCAGGACGGGTCGATAACCTCAGTCCCTGTTGAGAAAACCGCGACCCGAGGACGCGGAAAACAAGATACCTCTGAAACACCGGCACCCGCGAGCAGCGCCACGAGGCGCGGCGTAACGCGTGTGCCGCGTCGGACAAGAACAGTCCCCGCCCCGATATCGTATCCGGGGCGCATGATGTGCTGGCCCGGCAGCACCGGCGCCCGGGCCGTTATCGTATCGTCGCCTTCGCCCGCGTCCTCGCGCATGAGGACCGCGTCGGCCCCGTCAGGGACGGCCGCCCCCGTTGCCACATAGACACAGGTGCCAGATGTCACGGAACGGCGGACCTCATCTCCCGCATGGGCCGCGCCGCACAAAGAGAGCCGCACAGGCGTGGCGTCCGAGGCCCCGTACAGGTCTGTGGAGCTGACGGCATATCCGTCCATCTGTGCCTTGGGATATGAGGGGACATCGTACGGAGCGGCCACGTCCGCGCAGACGACTCTGCCGCAGGCAGCACCGACTGAGACGCGTTCCCTGCCGGTGAGCGGGGGGATGTGATGGCGTACCAGGGACAGTGCCGTATCCATGTCTATGAGGGAAAGGTAATCCACGTGCAAACACCTACTGCCGTATAACGTGAAGCGCGGTCATCTTAAAGATGGCTGATGCAGACGCGCCAACAGTGAGCGACAACAGCTCAAGCGACCGCTTCGTGACGGTTGCAGTCACCAGCACGCCACAGTCGATGCGCACGAGGGAGTAAAATCCCCGTGGCTCGATGTCGGTAACGACGCCAAACAGCGTATTACGCGCGCTTCCGGGGGATGACGAGCCCACCACCACGTCCTCGGGGCGAAGCATGACGCGCACAGTCTCACCCACGGCGAGGGTATCGGGGGGGACATGCAGCATCACGGCGCCAAGGTCGACGGTGGCGGCATCTTCCTCCAGCCTCGCGACAACGCCTGACCACACGTTCTCAATCTTCACGAAGGATGCGAGTTCCGTTGATTGTGGCCTATAAAAAATCTCCTCTGGAGTCCCCACCTGGACGATGCGCCCGTCCATCATGACCCCGATACGGTCCGCCATGACCATTGCTTCCTCCTGGCTGTGTGTCACGTGGACGACGGTCACCCGCTCGCGGCGATGAACCTCCTTCATCTCGCGCACAAGCGCGGCCTTCGTGTTCTCATCGAGGGCAGAGAACGGCTCGTCGAGGAGGAGGATGCGGGGACGGGGTGCGAGTGCCCGAGCCAGCGCCACCTTCTGTTGCTCGCCGCCAGACAGCGTCGTGACATCCCGGGATACGAGATGCCCGATGGAAAGGGATGCCACGAGCTCCCGCGAGCGCTCAAGGCGCCCCTCCTTGCCCACGCCACGGACCGCAAGGCCGTACGAGATGTTTTTCATGACATCATAGTGGGGAAAGAGATTGTAGTCCTGGTAGAGAAAGCCGATGTTCCGCCGCTCGGGTGCAAGCTGGGTGACATCCTCCCCCTGCAGGACTATCCTGCCTTCACGCGGGTGGTAGATGCCGGCGATGACCTCGAGGAGCAACGTCTTTCCCGACCCTGTGGGTCCGAGGATGACGAAGTACTCGCCGTCCTTGACAGAGAGCGAAACGTCCTTGAGTGAGAAAATACCTCCCCAGTCGTGCGAGACGCGTTCGATGGAGATCATGTCAGCGCCTCCTCGTGGCCATGCGCATGGCAAGGAATGTCACGAAGCAGATGAGGATAAGAAGGACAGCGATGGGCTGCGACTGACCGAGGCCGCCGGTGTTGAATCGGTACAGGATAAGGGTCGAGGCAATCATAGGATAATACGCGATGATGACAACGGCGCCGAACTCGCTCACGCCCCGGGCCCATGCCATAATGGCGCCCGATAGCAAGTGGGGCCGTGCCAGGGGGAGGGCGATGTTCCGAAACGCACGCCACTGATTGGCGCCCAGGGTGCGGGCGACCCGCTCGTAGTTGGGGTCCACGCTGGAAAACCCCTCGATGGCAGCGTTCACGAAAAAAGGGTAGCTGACGAAGAACATGGCAGCGACGATGCCCCACATCGAGTCCTGAAACACGATACCAAGCTGCTCGAAAAACGAACCAACGGCGCCACGTCGCATAAGCAGTGAGAACAGCGCAATACCGGCCACGGTGTGCGGGATGATGACGGGAATATCGATGATAGCGGAAAGCACGTCCTTTCCAGGAAACGAATGGCGCGCCATGACATAGGCAAGCGGTATGCCGAGGATAACGGCAATGACCGTGGCAAGAAACGACGTGTAGAGGGTAAGCCAGATGGAGCGCACAACGGCGGAGTCACGGGCAATAGCGAGAAATCCGTCGGTATTGATGACAAGCTGGCGAACAAGCATGTTGAAAAGCACGGCTATGACAAAGAGGATGATGGTCATCCCGATAAGAAAAAAGAGGGAGGAAAGGGGATTCCTCCGCACTGCATGCTTCACATAGTCTGCATTCATACTATATTTCTACAACAAGCGCTTTCAAAGCTTCCGGTAGCGCATCCATGTTGTACGCCCCAGCAGGAACAAGGGGCGGCTGGCCCTGCTCGTCAAAGACCCCCTGTCCGAACTCGTTGATGATGTAGGAGACAAAAAGTGCTGCCTCCTCAGGATTGAGGGCGTTGAGCGGTATGGTGATGCCGTATACGATGGGAGCGCCTACGTTCGTGTTGCCGTCCGAGGTCGTTATCTGCACCGTTGCATAGGTGTCGGCATGGGCGACCGCACTCAGATTTATCTCGTCGGGGAGGGTTACAAAGCGCATGCCGTTTTGCACGGCAACGGACCGGTATTCCCACGCGTAGTCGAGGCCGCCCTCGAGAACCATGGAGACGAGTTCAACTGACTTGTCACGGATGGTCACGTGTGCCGTGTCAGGGGACAGGTCCTCCGGTGATACGATCTGGTAGACGCCGTTGTCGTAGGTAACGGTGATGGCGGTCTGCGAACCGAGCAGGTCATCAAAGATCATGTCGTCACCATAGTATGCCTCGGCAAGCTGGAGCACCATGGGCGTACGGTACCCACACGGGTCGAGATTGGGATTCGAAAACGCCCACAACACATCATCCCTGCGGAGGATGTCATACCAGTTGTCCACCGTTATCTCGTCCGCATACCTGCTCTGGTCAGAGTAGGTGAGCACCATGTCGTTGCTGGCAAAGACCACATACCAGTCCGCATAGTCCGGCATCATCATGGCGGGTATGAGCCCGTAGTCGGCAGAGGCGAGAACATCTGCCTCGACGCCCGTATCGGTAATTTTTCTGATACAGGCCGAGCTGCCTGCCGGCTCAAGCTGGACATCGATGTAGGGGTAGTCGGCCTCAAGCGCCGACTCGACAGCCTCGAACGGGCTGGTGAGGCTGCCCGCATGGAGGACCTTGAGTGTTACCGGCTCATGCTCCTCATTACCATTACCGGATGATATGCACCCGCCCATAAGAACGCCAAGAAGAAGAAGGGCACAGGTAACACCCAGCACTGCATTTCGTTTAAAATACATATTCACATCTCCGATATATAATTCTGAACATAACGAAGAAGGGACCTTAATAAATATTTCGTATATGTATAGACAGAAAACGGTCATGCGGTGGGGAAATCGATATATGCCGCCACACCCCCTGCATTGTATGGCACTTACCCCATTGAACGTCCACGGAGCAATCATCCTCGTACTTGCGGCCTGCCTGGCCTGTGGCTGCATCGCCGGTTCGGGTGACACCGCGGATTACGCACATGACACGCTCTACCAGACCTCCACTATAGACGCGCTCCTCGAAGGTGTCTACGATGGCGACCGCACCATGGGTGAGCTAGTGGAGGTCGGCGATTTCGGCCTTGGGACCGTGCAGGCCCTCGATGGAGAGATGATTCTCCTTGATGGTGTTGCGTACCAGGTGTGCGCCGATGGCACAGTCCATGTCTTGCATGATGATACGTTCACACCGTTCGCGGCGGTGACGCGGTATGAGGCGGACGTGTCAATGGAGCTTTCCGGCCCCCTTGTTCTTTCGGCATTCGAACAAGAGGTGGAGGCACTGCTCCCCTCACGAAACATAACATACGCCATACGCATTGACGGCACCTTCTCTGCCATGAGGACACGAAGCGTGCCTGCGCAGGTACCCCCGTACCCGCCGCTCCTCGAGGTGGTACAGGACCAGTCGGTCTTTGAACTCGGCAGAGTGCAGGGAACGGTGGTGGGATTCTGGATGCCCTACTACGTTTCAGGATTCAATGTACCAGGATTCCACCTCCACTTCATCTCCGATGATAGGATGGCCGGCGGCCATGTGCTCGATTTTGAGCTGGAAGCGGGGACACTGGGCATCGACGACACACCCGACCTTTTCCTCGACTGCATTGACAGCCCTCTGTTCCTCGAAGCGCCGCTTGACCATGAAACAGGCAGCAGCATCGGCGAGGTCGAGCGGTAATCACTCGTCTCTGAGTACTTCGTCCATCCCTTCCGAACCGATGGTGTCATACACGCGGCCAATGCGCCGGACCATCTCGTCGGGATACAGGACCCAAAAGAGGATTTCCGGGTGGGCCCTGATGCCTACCGTCGAGAGCAGGTCGTCCACCATGGCGTCGTAGAGGCGGTCAATCTCTTCCCCGCCGCCCTCACAATCAAGGTATGAGCGAAGCTCGGGGGGCATAGAGGCCACCGATGTCTTGAACCGCTCCGCATGGCGTCGGAAAAAGCTGAGGTCAACAAGCGAGGCGACGTAGGGCGATGACATGAACGCAATGCCCTCATCATACTCGAGCAGGTGGCGCGCGATACGGCCGAGCACCTCGTCCGAAGGGACGATGGCCATCTTCCCGTGGGGGCCCTCGACGAGAATCCCCTCCTCTATGAGGACCGCCACGGTGGTGGTGATGTCTTCGGCAGACGGCGCCTCCTCGAGAAGGGAAGGTACGGCCTCTGCCACGTCGATGCGGCGCATGCCCTCGGGGAATCTCGAGGCAAAGAGGAGGACAACGGCCCTCCAGAGCACCGGCACCTGCTCATCATTTCCTTGCTCCATACGTACCTTTTCTCCCGGGCCTTTAAGTGCTTTGCGAACGGTGCCGCATGAACGCCTTTCGCGCCTCTTCGATCAGCAAAAGGGAAAGCGCCGCCGGAATCATCATGGCCCACTCGCGCGCCCCGAGGGGCACGGTGTAAAAGATGCCGTTGAGCGGACCGAGGTAGACGACGCACAGCTGGAGCGCAAGGGACAGCCCCACCGCTGCCCAGAGATAGACGTTTTTGCCTGCAGAAAAGGCAGACTCGGAAAAGGAGCGGCAGTTGAAGACGTTGACGAGCTGGTAGAGGACAAGAACAGTGAATGCCACCGTCATGCCGGTACCCGCAGGTGCGGCGTCGTAGAGCGCAAGCGTTCCTACGGCCATGGCAAGGCCGATGTACCCTATGGTCATCATCATGGGGCGGTCGACGATGTTTTCATGGGGATTTCTCGGCGGTCGGTGCATGGCGTGGCGCTCACGCGGTTCAAAGGCAAGAGAAAGTGCCGGGAGGCCGTCGGTAAGCAGATTTATCCAGAGGATCTGCACCGCCACCAACGGCAGGGGGAATCCCACGATGCTTGCAAGGAAGATGGTAAGGACCTCTCCGATGTTGGTGGAAAGCAGGTACCGGACAAACTTGCGGATGTTGTCATAGATGTGGCGGCCCTCCTCAACAGAAGCGACGATGGTGGTGAAGTTGTCGTCAAGAAGCAGCATGTCAGCGGCTTCCTTGGACACGTCGGTGCCGCTGTTCATGGCGATGCCGATGTCGGCGTTCTTGAGCGCAGGGGCGTCGTTGACACCGTCCCCCGTCATGGCGATGACGTGTCCCCGGGAGCGCAGTGCCTGGACGATGTGCAGCTTATGCTCGGGATTGACCCTGGCAAAGACCGAGACACGCTCGACAACATCGGAAAGTTCCTCTACGGAGAGAGACTCAACGTCGTGGCCGGTAA
>JAHKLV010000028.1 GCA_020854925.1 Candidatus Methanofastidiosia archaeon
TAAATCGCTTGTCTGTGCGTATGCCTGTATGACGGAAAGGTCGGAACGTATCTCATGTGCAATAAGGTGTGCAAACTGGGCAAGTTCCTCCCTCTGGCGAACAAGCCCCGCTTCAAGCGCCATTTTTCGTGTTTCGTGACGAAACGAAGTAAGGGTAATACCGATGTCCTTGGCAAGCTCTTCAAAAAGCTCCTGTTCATCTGCCATGGTGCCGTACGTGTCCCACAGCTGGAGGCTGAGTACGCCGTACACCTGGTCCTCGTGGGAAAGGCACCTCGTGAGCGATATGTGTTTCGGGTATGTGTCGTAAAAAGGGCACTGTACACACATAGCTGAGGTGCAGTTGTTCACCACGGTGGCGCCCTTTTCAGTATATGCTTCAACATAACACGGCATGGGTGCGTTTTTCTTCATGAGGTCTAGGAACGCTGTCGGTTGCGGTACCTTTTTTTCTATCGCCCACGATGTGGCACCTTCCCTGTCTGTGAGCACGATCCACCCCGAATGGTACGCTCCGTGCTTGGTGAGCACGTCAAGCGCCTTGCTGGCATATTCTTTTTCATTATGGGCGGCCCCCGCTGCCAGGGAAAGCTCTCGAAGGGTGGCAAGCACGATGTTGAGCCTGCTTAGCCGCATGATGGCATCCTTTGTCTCGGTAACATCTTTGCAAAATGCTACGTTCGTGTCATCGTCGACCCGAACCCAGTCAACGAGAAGCCAGCGGAGTGAGCCGTCCTTGAGCCGGAACGGATACTCCGCTCCCAGACGACCCTTTATGAGCATGTAGGAAAAGCCTTTTTCTGCGCAGTCCCGTGCCGTCTTATCGATGAGATCTGTTACCCACAAGGTGCGCAGGGTCTCTATGTCGTATCCGGACCAGGATATGGCGGCGGGGTTGGCGTCCTTGTACCGACCCTCGCCGTCGGTAATAAAGATTATTTCCGGTGTTTTCGTTATGTACGTGTGGTACAGGCGCTCCTTCTCGAGCATCGAGCGTTCAATCATCCTTTTTTCCATGGCGACCGTTGCCTGATTGAGATACGCCTCGAGCAGGTGCTTTGAACGGAACGGACGCCCACGAAGCTCAAGCGCCATCACCGCGCCCTTCAAGTGACCCTTCATGTGTATGCCCAACCCATGGACCTGCACCACACCAAGTGCCTCTACGAGGCTTTTTGAATCGCTTCGTGCCTTTTCGGTGCAGGTGATGCCGGTCCAGTCGGGGGGAAAGGTAACGAATGTTCCTCTCGTCAATTGTTCGACATACGTGTCATGAAAGCCCATCGGGGAGGATATCTTGCCGAGAGAAGCGAAGGCGTCGGGCAGGTCTGGGGGCAGGCATGTGTGCATGATGTGGAACAGGCCCTCCTCATCGTATTGCAGGACAACGAGGATGCTGTCCCCACACAGTGCATCAAGATGCCTTTTGATGGTGCGAAAAAGGTCATCATCGAGTGGCACACCGAGGAGTTCCATCGCAGTCGAGGCAAGGTATTCAAGCTCCTCAAGGTGTTTTTTTGTCCGTCTTTCCTGTTCCTGCGATGCGGTCGCTAACGCTATTTGTGAGAGGATGGCATTATAGATTCTCTCATACGACCCGAGTTCATGGTCTTTACAGAAGTAATCGTTGCACCCTTGAATAAACGCCTCGCGGGCTACTGTCTCGTCACCCTGCCCGGTAAGAAAAATGAAGGGGAGGGACGTATAAGAATCCTTGACCCTTCTGAGCAGTGCAAATCCGGTGTCTCCCCCGAGCTGGTAGTCGCAGACAAGACAATCGTAGCTGTTTGACGCAAGAAGCGAAAGGGCGTGGGGGACGGAAGCGGCCGCTTCGACAGAGGGGGCCTCATCGCCCCGTTTGGCAGCCGTACGTTTGAGCATAAGAGCAAAAAGGTCTGCATACTCTTCGTCGTCTTCCACATGGAGTATGCGTACCTGCTGACCCATACCCTTACTCGAGGGACATATTAATAATTGTTATGCATTTTTAGCTTCTCTACACTACCTTCTGCGTTGTGCCCTGTTTCTGCAGCTCCCTTCTCTTGTCATGCCGGTATACCGCCAGCATGAGCGCCGATGCAAGGAGGCTGATGCACAGCATGAGGGGCCAGACCATCCGGATGCCGTACGCACGTATGTAGAGCCCTACGAGCAGGGGATTGAAGCTCATGCCGACCCCCGAGATGACGGACATGATGGCGTTGAATCGCCCTCGGTGCGACATGGGGGTATGGTTGGCGATGTATACGTTTGCGTTTGTCGCCGTGAGAATCTCACCTAGTGTCCACACGGCCGTGGAGAGAACGAAGAGCCAGAAGTCAGCGACAAAGTAGAGCATGCCGTATCCAATTCCCGCAAGGACGCCGGCGATGCTAATGTTGAGGCTCGGGCGCAGCGCCCGGGTCAGCCGCGTGAGGAAGAGGGTCATCAGTACCACCACGAGGCCGTTTACCGACATGAGGATTCCGAAGAGCCGAGGGCCCTGCTCCCTGCCAAACGTTGCCGTGGTCTGGAGGGGCAGGCCGAAGTTGCTCTGCCCGATGACAAACCAGAGCATCATGTTGATGAAGACAAACGCCATGAGAAGCGGCCTGCGCCGGATGACCGCCAAAAACGAACCCTCTTCCGGCCGCTCGTCGGAGTCGGCGCAGATGCCGTACTTCTCGGGACAGCTCACGTCTGGCATGGTTTCGGGCACGTATTTGGCGATGAGCAGCACCGACCCGAAGGAGGTGAGGGCGTCCCCGATAAAGATCCAGGGAAGATAGTCGTTGTACAGGATGCCTGCGATGGCAGGCCCGAGCGAAAACCCCACGTTGATGCCGAGGTACAGGAGCGAGAAGGCCTGCTTCCTGTTCGATTCGTTGGTGAGGTCGGCAACCATACACGTGCTTGCGGGATCACCCACGCCGCCGATGAATGACGAGGCGATAAGGAGGATGGGGACGAGGAGGGAATTTCCTGCAAAGGCGCACGGTATGTAGCACATGGCAGCGAGCACGCGGGCCGTGATGAGGATGCGCTTTCTTCCCGATCGGTCTGCGAGGTATCCCCCGAGCATGGATCCGGGAACGTAGAGAAAGATGCCGATGGTGGTGATAAGGCCGGTCTGCGCCTCGCTGAAGCCGAGATTGGAGGTGAGGAAGATGGTGAGAAACGGTCGCACGAACGCGCCCATGGTATTGATGACACGGGAGACGAAGAGGACATAGATCTCCCGTGGTAGCCCCCGGTAGTAGTCTAACGCCTGTGGCAGTCCTCGTCCCATGCCTGGTCCCTCCAAAAAGTATGCTTCTCTATCCCGTTTTCTTTATAAACATATGCTGAAGGAATGGACACTTTGTCAGGTGTCGGAACGAAGGGTCCGCCATGCGGTGCTATCTGTCAATCTGTACCACAAAGCTTAAAAAAATACCTCTGAGTACTGGTGATGTATGCTTAAGATTATCCACTTCTACGCCGACTGGTGTCAGGACTGCGAGGTCCAGAACAATATCCTCGAGCAGCTCGCGGATGAGTACGACGACGTGACCTTCGAGCTCGTCAACGTCGACTACCAGGATGCCAAGGCCAAGAAGCACGAGATAATCACCCTTCCCACGCTCCTCATAACGGAAGGCGATGAGGTCCTCACCCGTATCGAGGGCGTCGTAGACCTCGAGGAGCTTGAAGACGTCGTCGATGTCATCATGGAAGAGTATGTCGAGGAAGAGGCATTCGACGAGTTTTTGTAACGGGGCGCGCACATGGGGACACTAAAGGAGGAGCTTCGCCGCAAGGCCGTGCACATAGCCTTGGGATTGTGGGTGCTTTATCCTCTTGTCGTGGACCGCACCGGGGCATTTTTCATCCTCGCCTTCTTCCTCCTACTCACCGTTTTTGTCTTCCGCCCGCACCGGTGGTCGGCCCCCTTTGTTGCCATGGCGAGGGAGGAGGACTACGGGTATGGCATCTTGGTGGGCCCGCTTATCTACATCCTTTCCGTCACGGTCTGTGTTATTCTCTATCCGGTGTTCATATCGGCGACGTCTATAGGCATTATGGCTTTTGGCGATGGCTTTGCCACCCTTGTGGGGACGAAGTGGGGGCGCATCCGCAATCCACTCAACAGGAACAAGACGCTCGAGGGCTCGGTGGCGTTTGTCATCTGTGCCTTTGTCGCCACCGCGCTTGCCATGTCCGTCACCGCACCGCTCGAGGGCGCGAGGGACATCATGGCGCTCGCCCTTGCTGGGTCGCTGGCCGGCGCCGTGACAGAGATGGTGCCCTTCGAGAATCACCGTGGCACGTCCTTCGTGCAACGGATCATCATTGACGACAACTTCTTCGTGCCCCTTGTCGGGGGTGCGGCAATGTATGCGCTGTACCACTTCTGCATTATCTGTTAGGGCAGAATCAGCATTCTTGGGGGATGTTTGACGCGTTTGTGCCGATATCGATTCGTAGGGACGCTTATGTTACCTTTTCTCTGTTTACATAGATTTTTATATATGGAACACGCAGTATAGTGTGTGGTAACACATGCGAGCTATGGCGCGCAGAGTCGCGTCCAGGCGTCGACCATGTGGGCTTTCCATCCGTACGTGGCGTACAGGATGAAAAACTGACCTATCCCGAAAGGGAGATGGCGGGGAGCTGCCACAAGGATTGGCACCTTAAAAGGAACGGTGGATGTAATGTGCACACACCGGGATACCCATGCTTGTGGGGTGTGTCAATCCACCATTCTTTTTCGCATCTTTTACTAATCAGGAATATATTATTATATCTTGAGTAGAAAAAGGGTCTGGGTACGATTTGCATGCAGATTATTCTTGTCGGGAATCCTCCCAGGCAGTATGGGGAGTACGGGCTTTTCCTTTGCGAATCCGGTACAGCGAAAGAATGCTCGGTCGCCTCCACGGGTGCGGAAGTGCTCGAGTCTCTTTCACGGGGTGTGGGTGATGCGGTCGTGTGCGACGAGTGCCTTTCCGACATGCCGGGTACCGCTCTCTTCGCAAAAGTCAGGGAGCGATTCACCGTGCCCGTTGTCTTCCTTTCCGGCCGGCAGGCGGCCTTGGACGCTTATGAGGTGATGAATCCCCTTTCCGACTGTGTTCTCGAAAAGGGGGCCGATGGCCGTGTTTTGCCCCAGGCCCTTGCCCAGGCGGTGTCGCTCCTTGTCGCCCTTGCGCGCGAGCGGGAGGAGCGGAATAGGGACCAGGCAGCCCTTGGGCTCCTCTATGACCAGTCCCTCCAAGGGTACCAGTCGTTGGATCGAGCCGGAAGATTCCTTACGGTGAACAAGGCGTGGCTTGAAATGCTCGGCTATGAGCGCGATGAGGTGGTGGGAAAATGGTTTGGCGACTTCCTTCTTCCCGAGTATACGGAGACGTTTCAGAACAACTTTCCCCGCTTTAAGCGGCAGGGGTCCATCAGGGGGGTGGAATTCGGCATGCGCCACAAGGATGGACATGCGGTACACGTTTTTTATGACGGCAACATCGCCTATGACACCCATGGGCGTATGATTTGCACGCATTGTGTCATGCATGACATCACGCCGTATCGCGAGATGCAGGAGCGTCTTGCGGTCTTCATGTCGTCCTCGTCCGAGGGATTTGCCGTAATCGGCCAGGACCTTTCCATTCTCGAATGCAACGATGCCCTTGCGCGCCTCGTGGGGGAGACGCGGGAAAGCATCATATCATTGAGCCTGTGGGACCTGTTTCCTGACGACGCGGCACGCCTCCGGGCACATCTTAAGGCGGTAATCCACTCAGGAGAGCCGGTATTTGCCCATGAGCGGGTTGTTCATCCCCTCGTAGGGTCCTTCTCCGTCGATGTGCGCGCCTTTAAGCTCGGCTCAGCGGTGGGCATACTCGTGCACGAGACCGCGCCACATCCTTCCCCAGGGGCCGACGACATCTCCTTGTTTGCCCATGCCGTCTCCCACGACGTGCGCGGGCCGCTTTCCGTCATTCAGGGGTATGCAGACCTTCTGCGTGACGAGACGGATTCTCCCTATCTTGACAAGATCATCCAGAAGTCCGCCGACATCGCGTCGTACTTGCGTCAGAGCGTTGAGCTGGTGGATGCGGGAAAGCCGGTGGCGGGGTATGCCTCCGTTGACGTTGCCCTCACCGTCGAGGACGTGGCAGCCGAGCTGTCCCTCGACCTTCCCGTGTCCATCGAGGCGCCGGTGAAGGTCCGGGCAGACCCCAAGCGATTCAGGCAGTGCATTTCCTATCTCCTCGACAACGTGCGCGTCCATGCAGGTGCCACGCACGCATGGGTCACCGTTTCTGAGGAGGACGGGCGTGTCGTCGTGGCGGTGAGGGACGATGGACGGGGCATTCCAGAGGCCTATGCGGGAAAGATATTTGACCGGGGGTTTTCCACGCTGCGTGGATCCAAGGGGCTTGGCCTGCCCATCGTGAAGCGGACGGTGGAGGCACATGGCGGCTCGGTGGAGGTCAAGACCCCGCCTGAAGGCGGAACGGTCGTGCTCCTTTCCTTCCCTGCGGAGGGGCATGGCATGACGGGGCGTGAGGAGATTCCCGCCAGCGATCCCGCCCGTTGAAGAGAAAGATTCTTTAAAACGTTTTTTCAATGAGTAAATTATTCTTGATAAGAAATATGAAAGCCACATACCTTTTAATTGCCCCGACAGAGGTATGGGGTATGCACGGAGGAAGGAGCAATGACTGCAGCGCTGAGAACATATGAGGACATCAATACACGCATAGAGGGCGGAGACGTCGTCGTCGTTACCGCCGAGGAACTTTCTGTGATGGTTGCCGAAGGGGGCCTGCATGCCGCGGCAAGGGAGGTGGACGCTGTCACCACCGGGACGTTTTCACCCATGTGCTCGTCGGGCGTCATCCTTAACTTCGGCCACAGCGACCCCCCCATACGCATGCAGGACATCCGTCTTAACGGCGTTCCAGCCTACGGGGGGCTGGCGGCTGTGGACACGTACCTGGGTGCGACAAGCGTATCGAAGGCACGGCCCGAGTACGGGGGCGCCCATGTCATCGAAGCGCTGCTTCGGGGAGAGCAGGTCCGCCTTGATGCCAGCTCTTCAGGGACAGACTGTTATCCGCTGCACGACATCAAGACGCATGTCACCCTTGCGTCCATGAACGAGGCGGTGCTCTTCAATCCGCGCAACGCCTACCAGAACTACAGCGCGGCCGTCAACACGTCCCCCCGCACCATCCGTACCTACATGGGCACGCTACTTCCGCGCATGGGAAACATGACCTACGCCACATCCGGGCAGTTGAGCCCGCTTCTCAAGGATCCCTCCTTCCGGTCGGTGGGGCTTGGCACGCGCATCTTCCTCGGCGGCGCCCAGGGCTACGTCGTGTGGCACGGCACCCAGCACGCTCCTGCCGTTCGTGAGGTGGAGGGAAAGCCCATCGTGGGCGGGGGGACACTAGCCACCATGGGCGCGCTGCGTGAGATGTCCCCCGACTTCTTGCGCGCAGCATTTTTTCCCGGCTATGGCGTGACCCTTTTTGTGGGTCTCGGCCTGCCAATCCCGATTCTCGACGAGGCGATGGCCGCTGCGGCCGCCGTGCCAGACACAGGGCTCTACACGCAGATTGTGGATTACAGTGTCCCCCATCGCGACCGCCCCTCACTGGGGGTGGTGAGCTATGCAGAACTGCGAAGCGGGTCCGTTTCCGTAGGCGGGTGCGAGGTGCCCACCTCGTCACTTTCAAGCTACGCCAAGGCCCGCGAGATTGCCGAACGATTGCGTGACGACATTGCCGCGGGCCGATTCCTGCTTCAGAAACCGGTCTGGACGCTTCCTCCTACCGGGGGACGCCGGACGCTCGAGATGGGGTGATGACATGGAACGAAAAAAATACATCCTTAGCTTTCCCTCGGAAATCGTCGAAATTCCCATTACACACACGTTCATGTCGCGCTTTGGCCTGTGGACCAACATCCTCCGGGCCAAGATTGAACCGAGCTCGGGCGGTAAGCTCGTCATCGAGCTGCGCGGCGAGGGCGACATGATCGAAAGCGCCGTGCGCTACGCCGAGGCGGAAGGAGTGACCGTACGCCCGCTTGAGCACGATGTCGCCGTATCACGCGAGCTGTGTGTCGATTGCGGGGCATGTGTCTCCATCTGCCCGAGCCAAGCGCTCTCCCTTGATCCCTGCACGTTCAGGCTCGTCTTTGAGCCGGACAAGTGCGTTGTCTGTGGTTCATGCGCCGAGGTGTGTCCTGTTGCAGCCATACGCGTTGACTTTTAGCTGGGATGGAGTAGCATGACGATGCACCACGACATGGAGGAGTTCAAGCGCCTGCTTGCGCAGGGAGACGTACAGAGGGGGTACCGGGGGCTTATGGCGTACCTCCATTCGCTGCGAACACACTGTGCATCGGCCTACCCTGATTATGTCGTCTCGGGCAGCGTGTACCAAGGGTATATGGATATGTCGTATTTTTCCGTTATTCCCGCATCGTTCAAGCGCAGGGGCCTGAAGGTGGCAATCGTCTTTCTCTATGACACCTTCCGTTTTGAAGTCTGGCTTGCCGGATACAACAAGAAGGTCCAGGCAGTGTACTGGGACCTGTTCCGGAGGGGCCCCTGCGATCCTTACCACCCGGTCCCGTCGACCGCCGGGTCGGACGCCATCATCGAGCACGTGCTTGTGGGGGACCCTGACTTCGGCGATACCGACGCGCTGACGAGGACGATTGTGGATGGCGCCGCTGTGTTTATCCGGGACATCGAGCACTTCCTCTCGAGCCATGCACCCTAATGCGGGCGTCTTCCCCGGCTGTGTGACCGAAAAAAAAGAAAGGGTGGAGCCCTAAAGGAGCTCCTTTTTCACGAATCTGTTGTAGGCAAGGCCAAGCCCCGCTGCACCATAGCACGCCATGACGGTCAGTGCCGTCGCCACGCTCGGATGGTAGATGAGAATCTTGAACGTGCCGAATTCCTGGTACACCGTTTTCGGGAACGGGCTCACGAGAATGTCCTGGATGACTGTACTCATGGACGTAATCACGAAGAAGGGCCTTTGGCCCGCCAGCGCGAGGATGCCGTCCACCATGTCAAAGACCAGGAAGAACATCGCGAACACGATGACGCTTGCGGCAAGCGTTGACTTCATGGTGGTGGAGATAAGGAACGTGATGCTCATGAGCGCTGCCATATACGCTATTGCTAGGAGCATGGAATAGACCGTTTCAACTGGCGCGCTTCCGTTGATGCCGAGCGATATCGCCGCCGCCACCACATAGAAGAGCGCGATGACGCCTGCCGAGACGATGAGGGCAGAGAGGAACTTGCCGGCAAAGATGGTCCTTCTTCGGACCGGATTGGTATAGAGCACGAACGCCGTCCCCTTCTCGAAGTCATACACCACCGAGTCTGCCCCAAAGAGCGTCACGATAAGGATGATGAGGATGGTGACAAAGGTGGCAAAAAAGCCAATGGTGCCTTCTGCGTCCGGGTAGGGCTCGCCAAGTGCCGGGGGAACGAGCACGAATGCTGCCGCGATGATGCCGATGATGGCAAGCACGATATAGAGCTTCTTTCCGCGCACGAACTTCAGCATCTCGTAGCGCATGATGGTGACGAGCTGCGCCATGCCTGATACGTTGCTCATTTTATCATCTCCATGTACACGCTTTCAAGGGCAAGCCCCTTTGGCACAAACGACGTCACCTTGATGCCCGCGTCGAAGAGTCCTCTCAGCAGGTCGTAGCGGCATTCATCGCACTCGCCTTCGAATCGTATGAGGAGCCTTGTGCCGTTTTCCACGGTGACGGCCCGTACCATCGCCATGGATTCCACGGCATGCAGCTGGGCATCACGTACCGGGTCTGCTGTTTCCACCGTTACCTCGCGCACGGTGAAGTACTTCTTTCCCAGCGCGTCCACGGTGTCGTAAGCAAGAATCTCCCCCTTGTTGATGAGGGCGACCTTGTCCGCGGTCTGTTGGATTTCGGAGAGCATGTGCGAGGATATGAAGAGCGTCTTCCCTTCTTTCTTCAAGCGGAGGATGAGGTCGCGCACCTCTGCCATGCCTTTTGGATCGAGGCCGGAGGACGGTTCGTCCAGGATGATGAGGCGCGGGTCGTGCAGGAGCGCCTGGCCGATGCCTAGGCGCTGCTTCATGCCCTTTGAGAAGGACCCGACGCGGGTGTCCGCCCAGTCCTCGAGTTTCACGAGCTTGAGGATTTCCTCGATGCGCGCGTCGAGGTCATCGACGCCCCGTATCTTCCCAAGGTAGGTGAGCGTGTCAACAGGTGTGAGGTAGGTGTAGAAGTCCGGGGTCTCCACGACGCACCCCACATCGGAGAGCGCCTCCTTCTTGTTGAGGAGGATGTCCTTGCCGTTGAGGTACGCCTTTCCATCCGTAGGCCTAATAAGACCCGTGAGGATTTTGATGGTGGTGGACTTCCCCGCGCCGTTCGGCCCGAGGAATCCAACACACGCCCCATGCTCGATTTCCATCGAAATGCCCCTGAGGGCGAGAATTTTGAAAGAGTACCTTTTGGTAAGGGATTCTAGCTTAATGGCAGGTTCCATAATACCACTGGAACATACATCGTACGCTCACATAAAAATTTTCGTACCTGTTTTTGCACAATCAATACCTGTTTTTTCTCATTTTCGAAAGGGGCTCTTATGCCGTGATTCCATCGTGCATGCCGCGGGGTAGAGAGATTTTGCACGTTACCATCCCTCTCTTGGAGCCGGGTTATATAGGAAGCGGTGCCAAGCATAGATGGTGACTACCATGAGAAGAACCATACCGTTCCCAACACTTGTCCGAAATGCCATCCTGCACGCCGACGCGCCCAGCAAAGAAAAGGCGCAGGTCATGCGCGCCGTGTTTGGCGGATAGGATTTTAAGGTGCCGGCGCCTAGGGGGAGTGATTGCCATGAACATAAAGGACATGCTCATGTCTGACGAGACCATCTTTCGCGATGAGCAGGTGTTCAATCCCAACTATCTCCCCGACACGCTCCTCTACCGCGACACGGAGGTTCAGACACTCGTCTCGCTTCTCAGGCCGGGCCTTCGGGGGGGAAAGCCACACAACACCCTTGTCATTGGCCCGCCCGGAACAGGGAAGACCACTACGGTCCATTTTCTTTTCTCCGAGATAGCGAAAGCGTCCGATCGCATGGCTACCGTGCACATCAACTGCAAGCTTTCCAACACGAAGTTTGCCGTCATATCCGAGATACACAAGGCGCTTTTCGGCCATCGGCCGCCAGAGACCGGCGTTCCCTACACACGGGTATATACGAAGATAATGACGCACCTTGAGCGCAAGGACATGAGTCTTGTCGTGGCCCTTGACGACATAGACTACCTCCTTGAGCAGAAGTACGCAAACGACATTATGTACGATATCCTGCGGGCCTATGAGCAGTTTCCCAAGGCCCGTACCGGCGTTATCGCCATGCTGTCCCGGGAGGACTTTAAGGCGGTGCTGGCCACCAAGCTTTACAGCGTTTTCATGCCCCAGGAGGTCTCCTTTGCCCCCTACTCGCTGCAGGAAGTCTACGAAATCCTCCTCGCAAGGTCGAAGGCCGGATTTTTTCCCGGTGTCATTTCACCCGAGCTCGTGGAGCATGTTGCATCGCTCACCGCAGCCCATGGCGATCTTCGTGTCGGCATCACCCTCCTTTCCTCGAGCGGCATCCTCGCCGAGAGCAACGCGCGACGATTCATTACCCGCGAGGATATTGATACCGCCTATGAGAAGAAGGCACGATTTGTGGCGCTTCGGGAAAAGACCGCCGCCCTATTACCGCTTGAGCGTGCCATCCTCCGGGAGCTCGCGCGGGACCCGGACGTCAGGTCAGGCCCCCTCAGGGAGCGCATGGGTGACGCGGCCAACAAGAAGAGCTTTTCACAGGCCATGGCAAAGCTGGAGTCGTACGGGCTTATCGACAGTTCAACTATTGTCGTAGGGAGGGGAAGAAGCAGGATTTTTACCCTCACGTTCCCTGCTGAGGATGTGCTGGCAGTCCTTCCGGATGCCGTCACACGCTGACAAAATCCTTCTTGCCTTTTTTGGGCGGCGCCGGAGACTCGGCAACGGTCTCCTCGAATATTTTTTCAAGATTGACGTCGTCTTCGGTCTTTTTCGCTTGCCGGGCCTCGTATTTCCATAGGTAGAGCGTTTTTGCCTGTTCGATGAGCTCTCCAAGCGGTTCCGACCCGCCAACCTCGATATCTCCAATTTTAATATATCGTTCTGGCATAGCTATCCTTTTCGGTGCAAGATAAAAAAGATTTCCTTCATGCGAATCCGTTAGAGGCAGGATGCGACATGAGGGAGGGAGAGGAATGCGTCTTTGTTGGTTGATGCGGCAAGGAGCGCGGCTATCGAGCGTATGGATGCGCAGTCATCCAGAATTCGGTAGCAGGGAACGGGGGCACAGCAGCAAAAGACCTCCTCCCTCACGATGAAGGCATGCGTTGCGACAAGACGTTCAAGAACCTCTTCAATCAGCTCTGGGTCCGTCCATCCGTACTGATTCCTCAGCAGCCGCACGAGCGATGCGTGCGTGACGGTCTCTCCCTTCATGAAGGCGAGGTATTCCACGAGTATCCGATGCGCCGTTTCCTCATCGGGCGCACCACTCGGCCATGTCCGGGGTGGGGTCACGGTCATGGCTCTTTCTTTGACACGTCACCTATATTGACGTTGTGGTCGGATTCCGGGTCAAGTTTATAAGCACGGGAGACAGCGTTGCCCTATCGGCGGCCACTTGCCGTGTGTGGGTGATGGCATGCAGTATCGGACCATGAAAAAGACGGGGGACCGGCTTTCTGTCCTCGGATTTGGCACCATGCGCCTCCCGGAAAAGGCGGGGCGCATCGACGAGGGGAGGGCAACGGCCCTTATCCGATCTGCCATCGACCAGGGCGTCAACTTCATCGACACCGCCTTCCCCTACCACCTGGGCACAAGCGAACCCTTTCTCGGCAAGGCGCTCGGGGACGGATACCGCGAACGTGTCAAGCTGTGCACGAAGCTTCCCCCTTGGTCTGTGCGCACACGCGAGGACATGGACCGCATCCTCGATTCCCAGCTCCGGCGGCTGAGGACAGACCATATCGACTATTACCTTGTCCATAGCCTTGACGGTATCAACTGGCAGCGCATGCGCGACCTTGGCGTCCTCTCGTTTCTTGACGCCGCCAAGGAGGATGGGCGCATCGTCAACACGGGATTCTCCTTCCACGGCGACCTTCCCTCCTTCAAGGAGATCATCGATGCCTACGACTGGGACGCCTGCCTTATCCAGTACAACTACCTCGACGAGCGGAATCAGGCCGGCACCGAGGGCATGCGCTACGCCGCCGGGAAGGGTGTGGGGATCATGGTCATGGAACCGCTTCGGGGCGGAAACCTTGCCCGCCGCCCGCCGCGTGCCGTGCGTGATATCTGGCATGCGGCACCCGTTTCCCGGACGCCGGCCGAATGGGCGCTTCGCTGGGTCTGGGACCATCCCGAGGTCACGCTTCTCCTTTCCGGCATGAACGATGAGGAACACCTGGCCGAGAATCTCCGTATCGCCGATGATGCAATCCCCTCGTCCCTGACCGAAGCGGAGCGCGGGTGCATCGCCCGGGCGCGTGACGCCTACCGCTCGCTCATGAAGGTGGATTGCACGGGATGCCGCTACTGCATGCCCTGCCCGGCGCATGTCAACATTCCGCTCTGCTTCGAGCTGTACAACAACAAGCACGTCTTTGGGGAGGCGCGCTCGGCGGGGTTCTACTATGCCATCCGCCTTAGCGACATCGCCAACAATCAGGCGTCGTTTGCCTCGCAGTGCACGAGGTGCGGCAAATGCCTGCGCCACTGCCCCCAGCATCTTGACATCCCCACGCTTCTCGAAGGCGTGGCCCGTGAGTTCGAGGGTCCGCTCCTCCGTCCGAAGGCATGGGGGGCAAAGCGGTACATGGCATTCCAGAAGTGGCGCGCCACCCGCGGCCGCTAACGGAAAGTCTTTGTATCATGGCTGCACAGGGGATGTGTGGAACAGAGAATCCTGTACTATGACTGCTTTTCAGGCATCAGCGGGGACATGCACCTCGGGGCACTGCTCGACCTTGGCGTCGATGCCTCGGCGCTTGCCGATACGCTTTCCCTCCTTGACCTAGCCGGCGAATACGAGCTCCGGATCGCCAGGGGTACGAGGCGGGGTATCGCGGGAACAAAGGTTGATGTCGTGCTCAGCACCTCCAACCTGCCTCACCGCCGCCTTGGCGACATCAGTGACATCATCAGCGGGAGCGGGCTTCCTGCGCGGGTGCAGGAGTTGAGCATGAGGACCTTTGCCCTCCTTGCCGAGGCGGAGGCCGGCGTGCACGGCACGACAGTGGACGAGGTCCATTTCCATGAAGTGGGTGCAACGGATGCCATTGTCGACATTGTCGGTGCTGCTATCTGCCTCGAGGCACTGGGAGTTGATGCCGTTTATGCCTCTCCCGTGGAACTTGGCGGGGGCATGGTCACCTGTGCCCATGGCCGCATCCCCGTACCGGCGCCGGCGACGCTTGCGCTTCTTCGTGGCGTTCCCGTCACCTTTGGTGCCGTTCCCTTCGAGACCACCACCCCAACGGGCGCCGCCATCCTCGCCACGTATGTGGACACGTTCGGCGCGCCCCCTGCACAGGTCATTGATGCCGTGGGGTACGGCCTTGGGAGCCGGGATACCGAGATACCCAACGTGCTGCGCGCCTGCCTCGGGCGGGCAACAGGCGGGGTAAGGGGGCGATGGGACCAAGGCAGGGCCGTCCTTGTGGAAACGTCCATCGACGACATGAGCCCCGAGCTTCACGGACCCATGGCCGAGCGTCTTTATGAGGCCGGCGCACGGGACGTCCTCCTTATCCCTGTCCAGATGAAGAAAGGGAGAGCAGGGATCCTCGTCTCGGCACTCTGTGAGGAGGATGCCAAGGATGAAGTCATCGAGGCGCTCTTTCGGGAGACCACTACCCTTGGCGTCCGCACCGTGCCGGTGGATAAGCACATGCTCCGACGAGGGGAAAGGACGATGGAGACGACCTACGGCCCGGTCAGGGTCAAGGACGCCTTTCTCGGCGGTGAGTGGCTCAAGTCGAAGCCCGAGCATGACGACTGCCGACGTATCGCGCGGGAACAGGGCCTTTCCCTTCCTGAGGTCTACCGGCGCATCGGCCTCCTCATGGGTGATGGCCCTGTACCTTAGGGATGCATACCGGCGGCTCACGTCGCGCCTCAAGGAGCTTGATGCGCCGCTTATAGCCTTTTCGGGGGGAACGGACAGTACGCTCGTCCTCCATGCCGCGCGTGATGCCTGTGGCAAGAATGTCGCCGCTGTCACGGCAACAGCCCCGTATATTCCCCTGTCAGACACGCGCCATGCGTCGGAACAGGCATGCTCCTGGGGCGTCGACTACCACCAGA
>JAHKLV010000036.1 GCA_020854925.1 Candidatus Methanofastidiosia archaeon
TCCACCGGCACGCCAAAGGTCTCCTCGAGGGTACGAAGGACGCTGTCGACGATGGTGGTAAAGGGGAAGTAGCGGGATGAGTTGAGAATCTTGTCAAAGGTGGGCACAAGATGGTCATGTGCCCCGATGTGGGGCCCTGTGGGAACGAAGTACTGCGTTTCCTGCAACGTAGAGCAGGCGATGTGCACCGCAGGGATGGTTCGTTTCACTTCGTCGAGGCTGCGTGACTGGAACTCGCCCGTTGACAGGTCGAGGAGGTCCACCGTTGTCTGTGAGTAGCGCACAATCTCGTTAACCACCGAACCCTCCGGCCTGAGGCGGGGATTTGACAGGGAAAAGACCCGTGCATAAGCTCTTCCCACGGCCTGTGTCCCAAGGCCGAGTACAATCCGGCCGACGCCGTCGTCCTTGTTGATGCGCTCGTTCCAGGGATAATAGTTCCTCGAGAAGGCGACACCGGCGATAAGGGGAAGGAACGAGACATTCCCGTACGTGCGCCCGATGACGTTCTGCACGATGATGGACATCTTCTCCTTCTGCCAGGGAATCTTGTGGCGCTTGCGGTATTCCTTGGCGTTCTCATTGAAGGTGGACCGGTAGACGTCACGAATGGCCGTCTCAAGCGCCTTCATCCGGTACTCGAGTGTTCCGGTGTTCGTGAGAAAGATCGATTCGAAGATGCCGGCAAACGAATACTTGACACTGTCTTCAAAAAATGACGAGGATCGCACGATGATAGGGCCCGTCTCTTTCTCCAGGATGTCGTACAGGACGTCTTCGAGGTCGGAAGGAAGCGGGCTTTCTGATATCTTGAGATTCATCTCCTTTGTTGAGACGATATTTCTGCACTTGTCGCCGATGATGTCATAGAGGTAGTTTTCCTCCATGAACTGGTCAAAATACCCTGAGCAGAGGATGTAGGAGCGTGGAAAGTGTATTCTCTCGTCTTCCGGTAGCGATGCGTTCCTCTCCTCGTAAGCCTTCATGGCCATGACGAGGCCCTTGGCCTTGCCGCCAACGTGGCCGGTACCATAGACACGGACGCCTTCGGGAAGTTCCGTGGCGTCAACAGCAAAAGTCGTGAAGGCCGGGTCCTTTTTCATCATGGGTACCTCCCTCAAGACAGTTAAAAAAGTTATCCTTCTTTTCCCGGGCATGCTGTCTGCTCCTGCAGCCGTGCCATGCACATATGGTCATCCCAGGCACGGCTCAGATATCCAAAAACTTTATAATACCTCTGGCGCATGCATGATACATCCTCACTGGGACCGTGGGGTAGCTTGGCCCATCCTTTGGGGTTCGGGGCCTCAAGTCCCGCGTTCAAATCGCGGCGGTCCCACCATCTCACACACACATATTGGGTGTGTGGGCGTGGTCTGCCTGTTCTGACACCCGCTGGGAATAGATTGACTTGCATTTGTAGAAGAATGCGCATTCCCTGCAGATGATGTCGAGAAGGTCTAGGGTGATTGACGTTTCTATGAGGCACAGAAGCTCCTTTGCCGCATACACGGCGCCGTATCGAAGATCGGCGGCCTTTAACACCTTTTCGTCAATGAGGGAGATATACTTGAGGCCTTCACACGCCTTGGCATTGGGGCATGAGACGCAGACGTCGTCCTGCCCCTCCACAAGCCGGACATACACGGCATCCTGTTCAAGTTTGCGCTTTACGTCCTTGATGATGCGCACAAAGTGGGGGCTGTACCCCATACCCACAAAGTTGAGGATGCAGAGCAGGTGGTGGGGTCTGAGATTGATGATATCTTTTGTCATGGGGTATATTATTCTGGGTATATGAATATTTAAACATTGCTGAATGGTGCTTTGGCAGGTATTATGGCCAGGTACTTCCGTTCTGGCGGTGTGTTCAGCCCCCCCCTTGAGCGTGCCTCCTGCAGCATGGCATCCCCGGTCCTTTCCGTAGCAGCCCCTATGAAACATTTATAAATGATGGCGAGGCATCCACCATAAGGTGACTCAGATGACTGATTATACGTATGAACGGCTCCTTGACGAGGCGCGGGACGCCCTTCCGCAAAATCTCTTCGACGGGGCAAGATTTGAGATGCCAAAGGTGAAGGCAATCACCGTAGGCAACAAGACGATCATCAAGAACTTCCGTGAGATAGTGAACATCTTCAGGCGCGACGAGAACCATATGATGAAGTTCATCCTTGGTGAAATGGCGACATCGGGAAACATCGAGGGCGCCCAGGCGGTGTTCCAGGGAAAGTTCGCTCCCACGTTCATCCAGGATAAGGTACAAAAGTATGCCGATGCCTATGTGTTGTGTCCAGAATGCAAGAAACCTGACACAAAGATCGACAAGGAGGGTCGCATCTACTTCCTCCGTTGCGAGGCATGCGGCGCCAAGCACCCGATCAAGAATATGTAGGGATAGCATGCGGGCGTATGTAAAGGTCCACAAGGCGTGTGCCGACGTCATCGTCGCCATTTGTGACGAGGATGAGCTTGGCAAATCGTATGCCGAGGGGACCCTGCGCCTGTCGGTGAATACGGGGTTCTACAAAGGCACGCTCGTGGATATTGCGGACCTTGACACATACTTTGTCGCCTCCACCATCCTCAACCTTGTGGGGCGCCACTGTGTAGACAAGGCCATTGCTGCAGGGGTCATTTCACCAAAAAACGTGCTTCGCATCGGCGATACCGTCCATGCCCAGATGGTCGTAGTGTGATGTTCTGTTACCGATGTGGGAAGGAGGCACCCCTCGTAGGGGGGTTGTGCAGGGAGTGCTACGCCAAGGAGCACTCGCTTTTTTCCATGGCCGAACGCTATGCTGTGGTGGCATGCAAGACGTGCGACTCGTTTCAGCTCGAAGAGTGGATGTCGTTTGAACATGTAGAGGACATCGTCGAGCGTCTTATGCAAAAGGAGGCAGGAAAGCTCAAGCTCGTCTTCATGGAGGACTTTGACGAACCCCGCCACGAATATGTGCAGGTGCTCTACGCACTCACGTATTATGAGGAGGGATATTGGGGCGTGCAGGCGCGATTCCTGGGATTTGACGACCCTTTTTCCTCCATTCCCATCCTCGAACCTCATGATTTCGAGCTTCACTTCAAGTTTACCGTGTGCCCGAGCTGCTCCAAAAAATATGGTGGCTACTATGAGGCGGTGCTCCAGATACGCCGTGATGGCAGGTTCCTTACCAAGGAGGAGAAGGACTCGTTCCTGGCAGAGGTGACGTCGCTATCAGAAGAAGAGACGCGCCAGTTTAACATGGGCTTTATCACCCAGGTGCGCATCAGAAAGGAGGGCATCGATTTTCAGATGGGGTCCCTCAAGGTCACGAAAAAGATTGCCCGTGCCCTGCAGTCCCGATATGGGGGGACGGTGTCCGAGTCGTACCGGCTCTGCGGGTTCGACCGCCAAGCGGGAAAGGAGCGGTATCGCACCACGGTTGTCCTCCGTCTCTCCTCGTATGAGGAAGGCAGATTCGTGTTCTTCGAGGAGCGTCTGTGGAAGGTGGCTGGCGCCACGGACAAGCTTATTCTCCGGTCCTTTGCAGAGGAGCGGGTACTCGACTTCAAAAAGGTCGAAAAGGAGCAGGCCGCAACTTCCCTTTCGCTTGTGGACGAGGCGTGCCTGACGCCAGGTATGATAGCTTCTCTCGACGATGACTACGCAGAAGTGCTCATGATGGATACGTACGAAACGATTCCTCTGTCCCGCGCATGCGTACCCGAGGGTGCGCAGCAGGGCGACGCCGTACGCCTCTATGAGCGTGATGGCATCCGTTATATCGTTTCGCCGTAGGTTATCCTGACACGGATCTTCTTTTCCGGCGTGGTCTCTACGTTGGCCGCCACGGGGACAAGCTGGGTGTCGAGGAGGTATCTCAGGAAGGTGACCTCGTGGGCGGGGAGTTTGAGCTTGCCTTTGATGACATTGTTCGGGAGCCGGAACTCCGCGTAGATGATTCCTGCCTGTGCACTCAGCTCGCAGACTGTCCGAGGTGTGATGCTCTTGAGCTCGAACTGGCGAAGCGCAACCCCTGCGAGAATGCTGGGGGGCGGTTCCTCATAGGTAAGTGCTCGCTGCAGTGCCTTTACATCCTCTGTCGGCACTTCAGCATATCGCGAGACAAAGGCGGCATCGCCGTCCCAGAAGCTGTCTATGCCCGCGCGATAGATGGCATCCGCCTTGGCGGTATCAATGTGTCGTGAAGCCCGGGCGACAAAGTACGAGCGGGCTACCAGAGACTCGATGGTCTGGTCTTTGGGCGTCACGCCTTTCTTCGTGTAGTTGGCGATGAGTGAGGCCACTTCCTTGCGCGTGACGCGGCGCTCGAGGCAGGAGATGGCGAGGCTGGAAAGGACGTTTTGATACCCTGCCCTCCTAAGGGGATAGCGAAGCATCTCCTCCGCGTTGTACGGCCTCCCTTTAACTAGCTCCTCTGCGGCATCGACGTTGATGGTGGCCACCTTGAGCAGCTTGGCCTTTGAGTAGGTGTTGGCGACATGGAGGAGTGCGTCGAGGTCCCGTTCCTGGGGTATGCTGCCATTTTTGAGCTCCTTTTCTATGACCTCGGCTGATTCTGGTGGAATGAGGTGCCTGACCGGGGCGGTAATCTTGCCGGATTCGAGGATGGCCCTGCGTATGTAGCGGCCGGAGACGGTCTCGTTATCTATCTTATACGTTGAGGTGATATGGTACCCCATCCGGTAACCGGTGCGCATGGCGTGTAGCTCGTTGGCCGCAACCCACCTGATGAGATTGCGGTCTGGCCAGGACCGGGGAATGCCCATGAGCATGCCCCTCTCGGCAAACTCCCGCGAGACCTGCATGATATCGCCTATAGACATCTGCGAGGCGGCAGCGTCCATAATGTCGGTGATTCCGTCTCTGGCCATAAGGTCGATGCGTATGGGCACGGTGTAGGAAAGGGGCAGGCGGTAGTGGAGCCCCTGTACGGGAACCGCTTCGACGCCGAGCTTGGCACAGATCTCCTGGCGCGCCTCAAACGTGAGGAATGGCGGCGCGTGGTGTGCCGTATAGTCGGCGTTTACATAGGCGTAGACCTTGCCTATCTTCTTGCCTTCCTTAATAAGGTGAATATGACCCTTGTGTACGGGGTCGAAGTCCACTCCCATGCCCACATGCTTCATACGCGGTCCTTAATGACAATGTATTTATATAGCTATGGGATATGCTTCTGTTGCTGCTTAGCAGCCAAGCATCGTATGGGTCCTCCGGTGATTTAGCCTCGGCCTGAGATGATCCGGCAGACAACCCCGGTGCCTGACAGCCCGCCATGAGAGTTATCCGATGGAGTGCGGATTCCCAACCGATGAATCTTGGATGTTAGTGTGTCGGGCAACACTTTCCCTGGTGGCACGATGATTGAGGAGGCGCTTACGGAGGCGAGGGGCGGCGTCATTGTCGCCATGGAGGCCGTACCCAACTCAAAGGGCCCCGGCATTTCGTGGGATCCGTGGCGTCAAAGAGTAAAACTCAAAATCACGGCCAAAGCGCAGAAGGGAAAGGCAAACGAAGCCATCGTGTCCTTCTTTTCAGCTCTTGCCCCTTCTGAGATCGTGGCGGGGGCGCGAAGCAGGGAAAAGCGTGTATTTGTCGCTGCCCCGTATGAAAAAGTTCTTGCATATATCCAATCGCATCTTTCCTGAGACATCGTTTGAATCGTGCATTCTTCTGCCTCTCTCTTACCAAAAGATTAATAAATAGGGTTGGGTGATATTATCATCGTCTAAAGGTATATTCATCCTTTAAGTCGTAATAACTTACATTCATCTTTCATCATCTATGAGTTAAGTGGCTACTGTATCGTAGTGGATATGGTAGTATGTAGGCTAGTTTTACGACTTTTAAAACCTGGGGGTGATGATTATTAAACCTAAAAAAAATTTAGAATTAAAGATTAATCCTGGTACAGATAAGGAAAAAAAGACAGATGTGACGTTAAAAAACGAAATAGGCACCACTAAATATATCGTGCAAGCCACCATCGCCGCATCTGGTATTGTCGAGCGCCCCGATGTCGTGGGCGCTATCTTCGGCCAAACTGAAGGCCTTCTTGGGGACGACCTCGACCTTCGTGAGCTGCAAAAGACCGGCCGTGTCGGTCGCATACGCGTCAGCATCACGTCCAAGGCGGGCAAGTCTCTTGGTTCTATCGCCATACCTTCTTCCCTTGATAAGATCGAGACCGCCGTTCTTGCCGCATCCCTTGAGACCATTGACCGTGTCGGGCCATGCGAAGCGAAGATATCGGTCACCAAGATTGAGGATGTCAGGTCCTCAAAGCGAGCGTATGTGGTGGACAGGGCAAAGGAGATCCTGAAGGAGATGATGGACTTGGAGGTCCCCGAGACGCAGGAGCTCACTGAGGAGGTCAAGCAGGCCGTCCGCGTGAAGCAGGTCGTCAAATACGGAACCGAAGGCCTTCCCGCTGGCCCGAACATCGACGATTCCGATGCCATCATCGTCGTCGAAGGCCGTGCCGACGTGCTCAATCTCCTTCGCTACGGCATCAAGAATGCCATTGCCGTCGAGGGGACGTCCGTTCCCAAGACTATCTCGAAGCTTTCAAAGGAAAAGACCGTCACTGCCTTTATCGATGGTGACCGGGGCGGAGAGCTTATCCTCCGCGAGCTTGCCGAGGTCGGTGAGATTGACTACCTTGCTCGGGCCCCACCAGGCAAGGAAGTGGAAGACCTTACCCGCAAGGAGGTTTTCAAGGCGCTTCGGAACAAGGTCACCGCCGAGCAGGCGCTCAATGAGATCTTTGAGCGCTCAGACCTTCCGCAGTCCCCTGATGCAGAGACCAAGGCAGAGAGGCACGACCAGCAGCAGCTTCCGCCGCCTGTTCCCGCATCCCAGGCAAAGCAGCAGGAAAAGGAACGGGAACACAAAGACCGGGAGCACAAGGCTCGCGAGTCTCACGAGCAGGAAGACGAACCCGAGCGCGAGCAGCGCAGTGAGTCCCATCGGGACCGGGATTCCTCGTCACGACAGCCCTCAAAGCGCAAGGAAGAGCGGCCGAGCCCCGAGGTGGAGCCGTTCAAGGAGCTTATCGAGAAGCTGCCTGGGACGCTTGACGCCTACATCCTTGACAAGGACAAGAACATCAAGCTCAAAGTGTCCGTGCGTGACCTCGTTGATGCCATGCGCTACACGGAGGATGTCGACGCCGTTGTCTTTGACGGTGTCATCACACAGCGCCTTGTGGACATCGCCGGCGAGCGCAATGTCCGCTACCTTGTCGGCGTCAAGACGGGCAACATCACGAAAAAGCCCCTGCACCTCAAGGTCTTCTCCTTCAAGGACATCGTAAAGGACTGGAACGAGCAAGAGTAGCCCTTCCTCTCCCTCTTTTTCCTTTTCATATAATGCCGCACGTATTCGCGTTCGCGGTTCTTTTTTTCTTTCATCGAACCCGTTTACACAGCCGTTGCTTCGAGCCGTAAAATCCAAAAACTTTTTATAAGGATTAATAAATTCATACTGCAGGCCGGGGTGGCTTAGATTGGTTATAGCGCTCGACTCATAAGTTTATTGCATCGTTGGATTCAGGCCGAAAGGCCCACGAGCGCTCGCTGAGAAATCGAGAGGCCGCGGGTTCAAGTCCCGCCCCCGGCACCTATGTGGTGTTATTGCAGAGAGTTCGGCATCCGCGATTCTTATCCCTCTTTTTGTCTCAGTTCGGCATCCGGGTGTGCATGATTTATTGTTGCATTGGATGAAAGTACCGTACACCCCGTCTGGCAATGATTGGGTTCGTTCTGGGTTCGATTACGTGAGGGGATACGCACGACGTTCTAAGAAAAAGCGATGCACCGACATCCGGCACATCAAGTTGGCAGTGGGTACGTATAGGGGCCTACCGTCAGCGCGCTTAATCCACATGGAATCGGTAGTGCCACGGACGAGCCGGTTCCACCACATCAATGGCAAGCGAGGTATGCAGTGCGTGCAGCTGCTGGGCAACAAGCTCTATTCCCGGCATTTCAGTTTCCCTGTGTCCCGCATCGATAAGCGTTACCCCCATGTCGGCGGCAGCAAGCGCCGCATGATGCTTGAGGTCGCCGGAGACGAGCACCGATATGCCCCGTGCCCTGCATTCGGCAATAACGTCCTCATGGAATCCAGATCCAGGGATGAGGCCGACCCTGCCGGGGAGTCCGCCATCCCCCACGACGCGGATGGCATCTGCACCGAGGGCCGTGCCGATGGTCGCGATAAACTCGTCGAGGGTTTCACACGGTACCGTTCCCGTTCGCAGGCGAGGCGTCGAGTCGGCATCTTCAGACAGTGAAAGACGCCGGGCCAGCGCCCAGGAAACGCCCTCGGGGGCGAAGTCGAGCGAGGTGTGCGCAGCATAAAAGGTCTGATTGCGCGTTATGAGCTCGCGCACCTTTTCCCGCGTGTCATCGGACAGGAACTTGATTGGGCTGAAAAAGAGCGGGTGATGGCTCAGTATGAACTCTCCTTTTGCTGCCTTGATGCCTCGGAGTGTGGGGTCAAGGAGAACCGAGAGCCGCCTCACCTCTTCGGCGCCACGAACATGGACGCCACAGTTGTCCCACTGTTCGGCACCTTCTAACGGTGCCAAGCCCTCGATGGATGAGATGATGTCGTCCCTGCGTACCATACTTTTACACCTTTTTGAAGGCAACAACCCGTATCTTGAAGGAAAGCGTCTTTCCAGCCATGGCGTGGTTGTAGTCTACGGTGAATCCTGTCTCATCGATATTCGTGACGGTCCCGGAACCAAGCGTCTTGCCCACCGTGATATCGTCGGGGTCGTACGCTACGGTTACCATGCCGTCAGCCACCGATGCAACGGCAATACCGCCGATGGTGGGAATAGGCACGGACTGCCCATCCTCAACATTTCGCTGGAAGGTGAAGGTCTCGTCGTCCTCAGCGATGATTTCAGTGGTGAAGTAGTCCATGTAAAATGGTTCCTCTTCAAGGGAGACGATGTCCAAGACGACCACGCCATCTTCAACTGAAGAGATGAGCCCGATGCCGTAGTCCAGCTGCACGGAGTTGTTTACCAGTGGCTGCTGAGCATACTGCTCAGTGAACTCCTCTACCGAGAGCGTCACCGTCTTTTCCCATGTCTCCATGAGCGGGTAGGTGCCGACAACAAAGGATACCTCCTTCACCTTTTCCTCATCATAGAGGCCGTATCCGTCCTCGGGGGGGATGGTGATGACCTTCTCGTCTCCCGCAACCATGCCCTTGAGCGCTTCGTTGAATCCCTTGATGAGGGTGGATGTCCCAGATAGGGTGGTGCCGGGGGTGACCGTGACCTGCAGTTCGCTGTGCTGGTGCGTGTTGTCGAGGGGAAGGTCGGGGGTGAGTTCGACATCATCGATGATGGATGCATCAAAGACCTCTCCGTCCTCGTAGTATCCTATGTAGCGCACGAGCGCATAGTCTCCAGCCGAGATGGTCCAGTCGTCTGTGTCAATCTTGTGTTTTGTAACGTCTTCAATACGAATCTTGTAGTTGTAGTGGTCTATCTCGATGATTACCTCGTCCTCTGTGACATCCTTGAAGTGGGCAGGAAGGAGTGTCTTTTCCATTGATACGTAAAAGGTGCCATCATTTCTACCGATGTAACGCGCAGATATGGCCGTCTCACCAATACGGGTGACCGTGGCGGCACCGTATTCTAGATTCACCTCATCGCCTTCCTCATAATCATAGGCATAGGACACCGCCGTTTCGCCGACGTCGGTCACCACCGCCTTGAAAGCGTCTATCTCGAAAGACATGCCGATTTCCACCTCGCCGTACTCCTGTTCAAAGGCTGAGCGCTCCATGGCTCCTCCTTTGTCAAATTCCGTGTCCCGCGGGACGGAGAAAACGCGCTCCTCTCCCGGGGCCAGGAGACTGAATTCCTGTCCGAGCGCCTCTTCGGCGGGGATGGAGATCGTGTAGGTATTCCCCTTTTTCATGGATACAAAGAGGGCATCGTTCCAGTACAGGGGTATGAGGATTCCCTGTACGTCTTTGTAGCCCCCCAGTGTGAGCCGTTGCGGCACCTTGAGTCGGCCGTCGTCAAGCGGCGTGTCAACAGTAACTTGGCTCGACTGAGCGGAGATGGTATGCTGTATGACGCTTCCATCATCGAAATAGCTGATAAAATTGAATTTGACCTCGTCTCCAAGCGCCGCCGTCGATGCGGCGTTCTGGCGTGATTGGTAGAGAAATGCCGTGCTTACGACCACAAGGGCAATAAGGACGAGGGCCCCAGCCCTATAGAGGTCCTTTTTGTGTCGATACAGGTATTTTTTCTCGTTCTGTTTCCGATACACTTTATCCTGCTTGCGTTTTTTGAGTTTGGTGGGACCGCTTCTGAGAGCGATGTTTTTTTTCGATTTGGTATCCATCATCTCACCCCCTTCTGCTTGCAATCTCATTCTTAAAAAGGTTCTCTTTCGTTCTGGTGCCGGTCCGGATGTGTTGTTCACTGGACGCCGTCGCCCGCAATCTAGAAAACCTTATTAAAGAAGAAGACGGTTTTGTGTGTAAGGTGTCATAGTCATGCGAAAGATGCTTGTTGCCGTTATTGCCCTGCTGGTGCTCCTTCCTGCCCCCGTCCTTGGCAGTGCGGACGAGTTCGAGTTGAATATTACGAACACGGGCGTGTTTCCATCACTTATTTCCGTCGGTGACACCGTTTCACTCCAATTCACCATAAATAACGTATCAACAAACGCCGGTGAGAAACTGTGGGGAGGACTTCTTTTCATCGATACCGACCTCCTTTCTGCCACCGTGGCAGACAGTATTACCCCTCTTGAACCTGAAGGCGTACCCGTTCGCTACACCGGTAGCGCACACCAGGGCTCCGAGCTGTGGCCGGGAGAATCCA
>JAHKLV010000004.1 GCA_020854925.1 Candidatus Methanofastidiosia archaeon
CCCGTGATGCCGAGAAAGGCGCGCCGGGCGGCATTCAGGTGCACGTAGGTGCGGGTAGCCAGGTCAAAGGACCAGACCTGGGTCCGTATGGTGTCAAGGAGCGTCCACGCCTGTTCGGTGGGGAGATGGTGCGTGAACGTGGCATGAAGGCTCGTAATGAGATGATACACCACGTCAGGCGTAGCATCTTGGCTGGAAAGGAGATAGCACCAGGGGGGAGCCTCGCCACCGTCATCATCCGTGACGAGGACACACGGATGCGTCGCATCACGTGCCCGACACTCTGAACGTATCCGCCCCACGCCTGCAGGCGTATCAGCGTACGCCACATCGCCGACTAGCGAGCGCCCGGGGTCATCAGGATGCAGGCATGACACCTCCCAGTCACGGGCACGGCCTGCCGCCCGCGTGAAAAGGGGGGAGGGCCTGCCATGCTCGGTGACCACCGTAATGCGTATCCGCTGTCCCATCGGGAAAAAAAGTATTCTTATAATATATAAAATTATTGGCTTTTTCTGAAAGAAGATGCTAAATCGGCCTTTAGCGCCCCTATCGTGCTCCGGCAAAGACATCCTGCCTTTTTACCCCCGATGACGCAAATCATATAAACTACCCCTGAAACAAGGAACGCATGAGAGTCGTCGCATTCAACGGAAGCCCGCGGTGGGAGGGTAACACCGACCGCCTCATCCGAAAGGTCCTCTCCGTCCTCGAGGCGGAAGGCATCGAAACAGAGATTGTCCACATCGGCGGCAGGGACATCCACGGCTGCACGGCGTGCATGCGCTGCAGGGAGATGCGAAACGAGCGCTGCAAGCTGGAAACGGACAAGATAAACGACTACATACAGCTCATGAAGCGTGCCGACGGCATCATCATCGGCTCGCCTACGTATTTTGCCGACATCACCCCCGAGACAAAGGCGCTCATCGACCGCGCCGGCTACGTCATGCGCGCCAACGGCAACATGCTCCGGCGCAAGGTGGGGGCGGCAGTCGTGTCAGAGCGTCGCGCCGGCGGCATCCACGCCTACGACACCATCAATCATTTTTTCGGCATCAGCGAGATGGTGACCGTGGGCTCGTCCTACTGGAACCTCGGCTTCGGCCTCAATCCGGGGGACGTGGACGACGACCCCGAAGGCATGAAGACCATGGAGGACCTGGGCAAGAACATGGCATGGCTCCTTAAGGCCATCGCCCGAGAATAGGTGACGGGCCATGGGAATAGCGCGGCGTGATGGTCTCCTCGCCATGGTGGCCCTGTGCGCCCTCGTGGCGGCAGGATGCCTGTGGGGGCCTGACCCGGACCCGGTGACCCTGGAGCACCGCATACCGCATGCATCGCTCTTCCTCCTGGAAGCGGACATTGGGATGAGCGCTGGCGACCTTGCCATATCCGGCTCTTCACCTGATCTCATGACGGGCAGCTTTACGTTTACGAAGGAGGCATGGGAACCGGAGATAACCTACCATTATGAGGAAGGGCATGCAACGCTTTCGGTACGCACGACGTCTTCGGTCAGCATCAGGTCATCCCACCGGAACGAATGGGACATCGCCCTGACAAGCGGTGAGCCGCTTGCCCTTTCCGCAGACCTGGGGGCTGGCGACCTGACCATCGACGCACGCCATCTCGACCTGGTATCCCTCAGCGCGCGGGTGGGGGCTGGCGATCTTGTCCTTGACCTCTCGGGGACGTATACGGCATCCTTTGAGGCAACGGCTCAAATGGGCGCCGGCTCCATCCGCATCCTCCTCCCACGGGACGTGGGCGCCCTTGTCATCGTTGAGGGGCGTACGAAGATCACGGCATCATCCCTCTTCGTGGACGGGTCGACCTACACGAATCGGGCGTACGGGACCTCCCCCGTGACGGTACGGGTCACCGTGACGTCGTCCGTGGGCGATGTGGAACTCGTGGGCTGACTTAACCCGCACACCGGCGGCACCGCAGCTCAGCATACAAATTCGCCATTTCTATGGCGGAAAGAGCAGCGGAAAATCCCTTGTTGCCCGACTTCGTCCCCGCCCGTTCCACCGCCTGCTCTATGGTGTCGGTGGTGAGCACGCCGAAGATGACCGGTATGCCGGCCTCGAGGGCGGCGTGTGCGACCCCTTTTGAGACCTCTGAAGCCACGTAGTCGAAGTGTGGCGTCTCGCCGCGGATAACGGCACCCAGGCAGATGATGGCGTCGTACGGCGGCTGCGACCGTGAAAGGGCCAGCGCCACCGGCGGTATCTCAAAGGCTCCGGGAACCCGCACGACGTCGATATCTGCCTCATGTGCACCGTGGCGCAGCAGGCAGTCAAGCGCGCCGTCCTGGAGCTTGGCCGTGAAGAGCTCGTTGAACCGGCTTACCACCAACGCGAAACGCATTCCCTCGGCAGAGAGGCATCCCTCCACTACCGGCATGAAAACCACCCCCGTTCGGCGGAGGCCCGAGTAAGCAGATGCCCAAAGCGCTCACGTTTCGCAGAGAGGTATGCCTCGTTTTCCATGCATGCCGCTACCTCCAGGGGAAGGCGCTCCACCACGTCGACACCATGGGCTGCGAGCCCCGCAATCTTTTCTGGATTGTTGGTGAGGAGCCGCACCGAGGTGACGCCCAGGTGGCGGAGCATGGCCGCAGCCACATGGTATTCACGAAGGTCGGGGGCAAAGCCCAAGGCGACATTGGCCTCATACGTGTCAAGCCCGCCGTCCTGAAGCTCGTAGGCGCGAAGCTTGTGGTGGAGCCCGATGCCCCTGCCTTCCTGGCGCAAATAAATGAGCACGCCGGCGTCGGCTTTTCCGATTTGGCGCAATGACTCGCGCAGCTGGTCCCCGCAGTCGCAGCGCAGCGACCCGAGGGCGTCGCCGGTAAGGCATTCGGAGTGCACCCTGACAAGCACCCCGTCAGCGCCC